>VRUD01000066.1 GCA_019456305.1 Cytophagales bacterium
TTTGAAGTAGAACCTGATCCTTCAGAGATATTATTTGACATACTCATCCCGCAGGCCCTAAGTTGTTCAGCCCATCGGTAGAGATGTTTTTTTTCAAGCTCATCGGCAATATCAAATAGTTTATCAGAAATTTCTATTGCCATTTGCCAAATTTCTAAATCCTGAAATCTAAATTTTGCCATACACTATGTAATATGCTTTACGCCATGCTCTCTGCTCTCTGCGCCACGCTCTCTGCTCTCTGCTCTCTGCGCCATGCGCCATGCGCTATGCTCTATGCTCTATGCGCCTGATTTGTGCTCCTAATTTCTTCAGCCTCACATCAATATTTTCATATCCCCTGTCAATTTCTTCTATATTGTGAATAAGACTGGTTCCTTCTGCAGCCAGGGCAGCGATCAATAGTGAAACACCTGCACGAATATCCGGAGATGTCATTGTAATACCTCTTAATGGAGTTTGCCTGTCGAGACCGATAACAGTCGCTCTATGCGGGTCGCATAAGATGATCTGTGCTCCCATGTCTATGAGTTTATCAACGAAAAACAACCTGCTTTCAAACATTTTCTGGTGTATCACAACAGTGCCTTTTGCCTGGGTTGCTGTTACCAAAACCGTACTTAGCAGATCAGGCGTAAAGCCCGGCCACGGTGCATCACTAATCGTCAAAATAGAGCCATCTATAAAAGTTTCTATTTCATAATGCTCTTGTGAAGGAATGTATATATCGTCTCCATTGATTTGCATGTTGATGCCAAGTTTTTGAAGTACGTTTAGAGTCAGGCCTAATTGAGCAATATGAGCGTTTTTAATGGTAATGTCAGAGGAGGTCAATGCAGCCAGACATATAAAGCAGCCTGTCTCTATCATATCAGGGAGAAGTGTATGTTTGGCGCCATTCAGGGATTTTACTCCTTTAATTGTTAAGAGGTTAGAGCCGATCCCGGTGATTCCCCCCCCCATTGAAATGATCATTCGGCAAAGCTGCTGAATATAAGGTTCACACGCTGCATTATAAATAGTGGTTGTACCTCTGGCTAAAGAAGCTGCCATGATGACATTGGCCGTACCGGTTACAGAGGCTTCATCTAATAATATGTAGCAACCTTTTAGGTTATTGGCATCTATTTTATAAAAATCCTTCTTATGATCATAATTAAATTTTGCTCCTAATTTTTGGAGTCCGGTAAAGTGGGTATCAAGCCTTCTTCTTCCTATCTTATCACCTCCCGGCTTTGGAATTTTGCTTCTACCGAACCTTGCCAACAGCGGGCCTAATATCATTAATGAACCTCTAAGTTTGGAGACTTTTTGCCTGAATGTCTCACTTTCAAGATAATCTAAGTTGATATGTTTTGCCTGAAATTTGTATTCAGCATGATTAATTTTTTTAATATTGACACCCAGGTCTTTGAGAAGCTCAATAAGTTTGTTTACATCTAATATATCAGGTACATTTTTTATTATTACAGGTTCCGGAGTTAATAACGAAGCACATATTACCTGCAATGCCTCATTTTTAGCGCCTTGGGGGATAATTTCTCCTTTTAGTTTTTTACCTCCAATAATTTCAAAGGAAGACATGTTTGCTGGGTACTGGGTACTGGATTTTAGATATTGGATTCTTTGCCCTTAGTGATTATTGGTAGTCATTATCAACTGTAAACTGTCATTTGTAGATTGTCTACTGTTTACTGTCTACTACCTCTTCTTTTATCCGGGGTTCTTCTACTGCTTCTGGTATTGCGGCTGAGGCTTCTGTTTTGTATAGAAAACATATCCTGACCGCCTTCTTTTTTAATGTCAATTTTTACTTTGTTGCCGGATATTTCTTTTATGTGTTCTAAAATTAGTTCATCATCTATGTAGTCTTTATTATAGTTCATGAAAAAGGTTTTCATCAAACATCCGGCTTGTTTTATTGCTTTGTCGCGGTCTTCTTTATTTTTAATATTACACGCATTTTCAATCAGTAATTCAATGTTTCTTCCGTAATGTTTATAGTGTAATTTATTAATGTTATATTCCATTTTTTTAGGCTTATTATCTTTTTTCTTCTCTTTTTTCATGTCATATTTACTATCAACGTCAATCTTAAAATCAGACATAATGTAGAGTTGGTTCCAGAGTTTATGATAATAGTCGTACGATTCTTTGATCGTGGGGTTAAGCTGTTTCATTAATTCAATGGTTGGTTTGGCTAAATCGTTTCGCTCTTTTTTATTTTTCAAACCGGATATGTATTCTACAATTTTTTGAATATTTCTTCCGTATTCTTTGAATATTACGGGCTTTTCACTGGTGTTATATTGGTGCATGGTTCTTGAAGTTTAAAGGTTTATAATATAAGTAAAGCCTTCCAGGCTTCTTCTATTTGTCCTTCCCGCAGGAGTTTTTGTGCAAATATATGGATTTCTTTTATGAATCCAGGGTTATTTCCTCTATATTTTTCTACTATGTTGCAAATTGCCGATTGATTTCTGAATGCTTCAACGGCCTTTTTATCAGGTAATGTTTCAATATTACCCAATCTTCCCAGGTTATTTCCTGTAAGAATATCACTATTTTTAATAGATTCCGGAATATTATCCACACCAATACCTTTGGTTTTAACTGGTTTGGGCACTTCAAATACATCGCCTTTAGCTCTACAATACCAATCTGCCCCCATGCGGGCTACCAGATCAATTTTGTGTGGGTCAATTTTGCCGTTTTCATCAAAAATGTGCTCTTTAAAATGAGCTAAGAGCACTTCACATATGATCAAATTGCCAGCGCCCCCATGTTTGCCTAACTCAATAACTTGTTTTACTTTACATTCATAAGCAGCGGGGGATTCATTTACACGAGGGGGAGTAACCAACTCTGAAGGCGCTTCTGTCAATCCGGCTTTTGTAAATTCGTTAACTCCTTTATCATATTCAGTACTTGCCAGCGATGCTTGTTCAACGATATTATGGTCAACAATGTTAATTACTACTTCCATTGTTTCATAAACATTATCCAGGGTATGCTTGGTGGTATTGTCTCTCACCCTGCGGGCAGGTGAAAATATAAGAGTTGGAGGATTAACGCTGAAAGCGTTAAAAAAACTAAATGGACTTAGATTTACATTACCTGCTTTGTCAACAGTGCTTGCAAATGCTATGGGCCTGGGAGCTACACTGCCCAGGATCAGTGCGTGAAATTCAGTTATTGAAACTTCTTTGGGATTGATGGTTTTCATGTGAAAATTTACAAGCGTATGGCGCAGGGCGTATAGCCCCGCCAAATGGCGGGGCCATGCGCTATGCTCTATGCGTTTTTTTTATAGCTTCCATAACTTTCCTGCGGTATGTTTGGTGGCAGTGTGGCTGGTTATCAGATTAAAGGGAATGGTAACTAATTTAGCGAACAATTCACCGGCTTCTTTCATATCTTCATCATCAGGATTACAAAGCCATGAAAAACTTGCCTGGGTTGTATGGTTATGGATTTTTTCAACGGTTTTAAGTATTTCTAAAATTCTTTGAGAAGAAGCGGTATTAAAGTATTCAAATTCAAAAACAAATTTTGTTTTTGAATTGGGTTTAGTGCAGTACTGAGTAATCCACTCCATCACAGGTTTATAAAATAATTGAGCATCTTCAGGCATGGATATACCTTTAATTTTGAACACACCTTTTTCTGCATCTAAGAGTATAGCCGGTGTATCTTCTGTAGAGTCTATTTCTAATGGTGAAATATTTAATTCTGACATAGTTATTAGGGCATCTCTAAAAACTACACCATACATTCCCCTCTATCAAGAGGGGCAAGGGGTGTGTTTTAAAAAATATGTAGTTTTTAGAGATGCCCATTAATTACCCCGTTAGGATTTATTGCTGAAAATACCAACTTACCTGTTATTGAATCAATTTCTAAAGAGGTTATAGTTAATGACATGCAAAGATATGAAATAATCCTGATACGTAATAATGTTTGTTTATAAATTACCTATATTGCAATAAAATACATAGAATTACAATGAAAAAACATTCTTTACAGGTAAAAAATTTAAAGTGTGATAGCTATAGCAGTATGCGGCAGTTATGGCAACAATTAGAAACAATCAATCTTCATATAATTGATTTAATGACAGGAAAGATCGTACTTGCCAAAAAACCTGGTCAGTTTCAGTTGATGAGGATAAGGGTTATTTTAAGAAATAATAATATGCAGCTTATTCTTGGCAGAAAGCAAATGATAGTAGAAAAGATAAAAGGTACCATAAATAATTTAATTTTTAATAGCAAAATAAATATGAACAACTCTGATTATATAAGTGAAAGTATTGGAATGAATTACAGCTATCTGAGCAGACTTTTTAAATCGGTAGAGAAGATCACAATTGAAAAATATATCATTTCTCAAAAGATAGTACGTTTAAAGCAATTGTTAATAGGAGGCAAACTAACCGAAACTAAAATTGCGAAAAAAATGCGTTATAGCAGCGTACAATATTTATCTAATCAATTCAAAAAAACTGAAGGTGAAACACTAAGCTCTTATAAGAAAAAACATTGCCCCCCCCCCTACCTCCATCATCTTTACAAAAACCTTAACTTTAACTACATAAATGTCAAAATCTTATAAAATAATGTCAAAATTTTTTGCATGTTTTATTATATATTTATTAAAGCTCTATTTCCTTTGTGCTGAAATCAATTAATCAATTTTTAATTATGGAAACTTTAAAAGCATTTAACAGAAATTGTGCAAAAAGTATAATAGTCATTACTTTTATTAGCACAATATTATCATCCAATTTATTTGCCGGTATAGGACCACCTGGTACTGTAGGACCACCTAGTAATGGACCGGGAAAAGCTTGTACTCAGACAGCCACGGATGCGTGGCAGAAATCCGGATCGGATATCCGTTTATGCGAAGAAATCTACGATAATGTCGGCATCGGTGTTACTACCCCAACGGCAAGATTAACTATTTCATCCCCTTCTGTATCATCTCCAAATTTTGAAATGCCGCTGCGAACAGAAGTAGCTGATGCATCGGGTGATTTTTTTCAAATAGTTAATTCAACAGGCAACACAGGTCAGTATATTCCTCTTCTTTGGGGTCATCATGAAACCGACAATCGTCAGGCATTAGCTTTACTTGCTACAATTACTTCTGCGAAGGATGATAGTGCAAGACCAATTATGACCTTTGATTCCAGGATTGCAGATGGTAACGTATTTAGTGAACCTTTTATTCGTCCTCTTTTTGCCTGGACATCTGTAGGTAACCCCAAAATGACCATGTTGGCAAACGGAAATCTTGGAATCGCAACGATAAACCCACAAGAAAAATTCCATGTAAATGGAAATATAATAGCTCAATCTACAATTGCACTGGTAGGTCCTGGTTTCGGCAGTGAAGGCGGACAAATCATACTCGCTGACCCTACTCAAACTCAATTTAGTGAATTTAATGCCTGGTCTATTGATAATAATAATGGCAAACTGAGGATATTTTATAATGATGGCTTGGGGCCAGTAGCTTTGAATATTGATAACATAACAGGTAATGTTGGCGTAGATATAAATCCTCAGGAAAAGTTCCATGTAAATGGAAATATAATAGCTCAATCTACAATTGCACTGGTCGGCCCTGGTTTTGGCAGTGAAGGCGGACAAATCATACTCGCTGACCCTACTCAAACTCAATTTAGTGAATTTAACGCCTGGTCTATTGATAATAATAATGGCAAACTGAGGATATTTTATGATGATGGAAGTGGGCCATTAGGTTTGGAAATTGATAATATAACAGGAAATGTCGGAATCGGGAAAACACCAGATCCGACTATTAAATTAGACATTGCCGGCACTCTCAGAGCTTGTACACTAAGAGTAAATTTAACAGGTGGCGGCTGTGATTACGTGCTAGAAGAAGGCTACAAAAAAGATGAACTTGACTATGTAAGATATTTCACAAAAAAACATCATCACTTACCGGGAGTTAAATCAGCAAAAGAAATGATAAAAGAAGGGTTAAATGTGAGTAATATGTTTACTACGTTGCTTAAAAAAATCGAGGAGATATTTCTTCATTTGTTTGATCTTGATAAAGCAATTAATGGATTAAGCAATATTGTTGATGATCTGATGAATAATGATAAGGCAATGGAAAAACGAGTTAAAGAGCTGGAAAAACAAAATAAAGAGCTAAAAATTAAAAATATGAAATTAGAGGATGGTTATGCTGATCTGTTAATGAGAGTAGAGGGTTTGGAGAAAAATAAAAAACGAAATAAAAAAAAGGCTAATTGATATATTTAAAAAAGATATAAAAAGAAAAATTGATGTTAAATTACATATATTATTTTGCGGGTATTGTTTTATTTACCTTTGGATGTGGGTGTAGTAAAGAACCAATAAATTCCGGAGAAACAACAACTTCTAATGGATCTAAATCTTATATTGATAATTTGAAGTTATTGCCACAGAATCCCGACACTTCAGACATTATAAAAGTTGTATGCTATACTTATTTTCCTACCAGTGAGTGCACGCTTGATTCGTCAACAATAAACAGCAGTAATTTTCAAATTTCGGTGTTTGCTTATTATACACTAGGAACAGCAGGAACACCTTGTCAATCAATAGACACATTAACAATTGGAAACTTAAATTATGGTAATTACAAGTTAATTTATAATTATACTGTTAATATTAATTTCGATAGCATAACTGGGAGTGATTCATTTTATTTTACTGTATCTATATGAATGGAAAATTAATTAAAACTTTTTCACCAACAGACACACTTTTAAATATATTAGGAATTGCAAAAGGACAGTATCTGATACCCATTGAAATCAATAATAAAACCTTCAGCGAAAAAATAATTTTGCAATAGATTCATTAACCTTTGAAAACAAAGTGTTTCATAATATAAAAACCTCAATCCAATGAAAAAACTATTAATTCTCTTTTCGCTCATCATTGCAAATATGGCTCTTTTGGCCCAAAATGATTATTACTGGTATAAAAATCAGAAAGTCTTTCTCGAAAAGATTCCAACCAAGAAATATCTAACCTTAGAAGACATAGAAGACAGCATTGTATTAAAACAAAAGCTTAATATTCCTGATTTGAAAGTGCATAAATTCAACAATATCAATGTATTTTCAAGTATTAAGGCGTATAAGGGAAATGTTAAAAGCGAGAAAAAATGGGCCATTGTTAAAAGTCAAAATATAGGTAATGTAAAACTTACTACGCAGAAGGATATAATTTACGAAGTTCCATTATATTATACATCAGTAGGAAAAGAAGTTGGAATATCACATCTTTTCTATGTAAAACTATTTAAAGAAGATGATGTAGAAAACCTTGAAGAATTAGCACAGCAAAATAATGTGGAAATACTTGGAAACAACAAGTTTATGCCACTTTGGTTTACCCTTTCATGTTCAAAACATTCCGCAGGAAATGCTTTGGATATGGCTAATCTGTTTTATGAAACCGGGTTATTTGTCGCTTCAGAACCTGATTTAATGGTTGATTTATTAACAGGTTGTGTAAATGATCCACATTTCAATAATCAATGGGGGCTTAAAAATACGGGGCAAAATGGCGGTACAGTTGGTGCTGACATAAATGCATGCCAAGCGTGGCAAACAACAACAGGGAGTAATAATATTGTAGTTGCAGTACTTGATCGTGGTATTGAACTGAATCACCCGGATATGCCGAATATGCACCCGGTAAGCTTTGATACTGAATCAGATACATCGCCAAGTCAGGTTCTTGGCAGACATGGTACAGCTTGTGCAGGAATTATCGGAGCCAGTTCTGATAATAATCTTGGTGTTGCAGGTATTGCCCAAAATTGTCCTTTAATGTCAATAAGCAATAATTTGGACTTGTCTGTTGATGTTGCTCAAGAGTTAGCAGCTGGGTTTAACTTTGCATGGCAGAATGGTGCATCTGTAATAAGTAATTCCTGGGGTCATGATGCATATACAAGTACTTTACTTGATGACGCCATTGACAATGCACTAACTCAGGGCAGAAATGGACTTGGCTGTGTAGTTGTTTTTATTACGCAGAATGGGAATAATTCTTCTGTTACTTATCCTGCCAATAGTAATCCCGATATTCTTGCTGTAGGGGCATTAAGTCCATGTGAAGAAAGAAAAAATCCAAGTTCTTGTGATGGTGAAAACTGGGGTAGCAATTATGGAACAGAACTGGATATAATGGCACCGGGCGTATTAATTCCAACTACTGACAGACAAGGAACAAATGGATATAATACTAGCAGTGGTACCAGTGGTGATTATACGCAAACATTTGGCGGAACCTCTGCTGCATGTCCTCATGTTGCAGGTGTTGCAGCACTAATTTTATCTGTAAATCCCTGCCTTACAGGTCAGCAAGTACGGGATATAATAGAGCAGACTGCTCAAAAAGTAGGAAGTTACTCATACGTAACTACAACTGGAAGACCAAACGGAACTTGGAACAATGAAATGGGATACGGTTTGGTTGATGCCTTCAAAGCTGTCAATGAAGCAGCTTATTTATTTCTTCAAAATCAAACAATTACAAGTACAGTAGATTTCAGAGCAGGTATCAGAATAGAAGCAGGTTCAAATGTTGATCCTAATCAACCAACGGGGCCATTCATTATTGCTGGTGGTGCAAATGTTACAATGGAAGCGGGAGAAGAAATAATTTTTACAGGTGATGTTGAAATAACGGGAGAATTGTACGCTTTTATATCTCAACCATTAACTTGTGCATCTCAATGCAGGATGGCTAATAATAATAGTAATAATGATACCCACAATGATCCAAAAAATGAATTTGAAGATAATAACATAAAAGTAAAGCAAAAGACAGATGAATATTTCTTATCCTTTAATTATCCTAATCCATTCAATGATCATACCCACATAGATTATTATATAAAAAAACAAAGCCTAATATCTATTTCAGTTTTCAATGTTTGTGGTAAAAAAGTAGCTGCATTGGTGAATAATAATAATCATTTGAAGGGTAAATTTACAACCACATTGGATGGTTCCAATTTACCTTCGGGTATTTATTATTATATGATCATGAATGGGGATGAGGTTGTGGAAACCCGAAAAATGGTTAAATCAGAGTAAAAATAATGATTCTATCTATCTTGATTCTCTAAATTTTACAAACGTTACTGTAGGATGGTTGCCAGGTTAAATTAAATTTATATGATTTATGTGGCAAATTGATCAATGAATTAGCAAATAACACCAACCAACCCAAAGGCAAATACCAGATCAGATTTGATGCAGGTAATCTCATTCCTGGTTTGTATTTCTGCACCATCACCACCAAAGATTATACTGCTTCTCATAAATTTTCGGTTGTAAGAAAATAGCTATCTATTAAAAAACAAACATTTCAAACTACTCATTGCATTTAACTTTTTTAAAGCAATTAGGGCTTGCCGAAAAATAAGTTCCGATTTTTGCATCACAACTTTGCCACATCTTTGATCCCTCCCTCCATAGCTGGCTGCTCGCTAAATTCTGCCAAAGGGCAGAATTTTTTACGCTCGCCCCTCCTCAATCGCAAAATCCTCAAAATAACGCTGCTATTCCTGCGGTTTTGCTCAATCAGATAAGCCAAATCTGTAACAAATTTGTGCGCAAAAATCTGGAACTTATTTTTCGGTAAGCCCTTAATAAAACATATAGTCCTTTTTTTTCAATATTCTTTTTTTCAATTTAGCTTCAAAGAACTGATGCAACGGGTATATCATTGAAGCCAGTACGGTATTAATTGCAAGTTTCAGTGCAGGCGCTCCACCTGTTAGAACTTCGATATAAGGGTCTAAAAAAACCAACATAAATTCAAAGAATAGCAGAAAAGCTGAAAATACCAAACCGTTAATGAACCAGAGAGGGATTAGGTTTAGTATGCCCCCAAGGGTTAGTAAACTTACAAAAAAGATGACAATAAAAATAAAGATACCTGAATACTGCATAATATCCCTCCTGGCATTTTTTACAGCTTCTATTCTTGCCAGTTCTTCCTGGTGGTTTTTTTGTGCAGCCAGTTTCTTTTCCAGTGCATAGTTTTCTTCCACTTTACCTATTTCTTTTGATTTTTCTTCGTTAAACAGGGTGTCACTTATTTGCAGAAGTAGTTGGTGGTATTTGTAGGCTTTCTGATAGTTATTAACTAGCTCATAAGCTTCTGTAAGATTTTTATAAGATTTGCTTAGTTCTAATTTGCTTCCTATTTCTTTAGCAATAGCAATACTTTGGTTAAAATCCTCTATTGCTTCATTGGTTCTACCTTGTTTGATGTAAATATTACCCATTCCGTTAAGGCAGTAGATCATTCCCCATTTATCCCCAATCTCTTCTTTAATTTCAAGAGCTCTTTGCTGGAATTCCATGGCCAGTTGATAATAGCCTGCAGAATCTTTTAAAGAGGCAAGCTCAATATAGGTGTCCCCAATATTCGTACAAGACATTCCCATTCCTTTTTTGTTCCCCAGTGTTGCACTTATCTGTAAAGATTTGAGGTCATATTCCAACGACTTCTCTATGTCTCCTTTATAATAATAGATACTTCCTATGTTATTAAAAGCATAAGCAATTCCAATCGTTTTATCTTCAAACCGTTCATATATCTTTAAAGCCCTGAAATAATAATCCAAAGCCTGGGAATAATTGTGCTGATTTTCATAAATAATTCCAATACTATTGTAAGAAGTGGCTATACTTTTTCGGTCTCCCAGTTCCTCTTTGATCCTTAAAGATTTGAAATGATATTCCATAGCTTCGGGATAATTGCCTTGTAATCTGTTCACTTGTCCAATATTGTAATATGAGACACTCAATGCTTTTTTACTTCCTAATTCTTTTTTGATCTTTAAAGATTTGAAATAGTATTCCAATGCTATGGGATAATCACCTTGATTTTTATAAACTACTCCTATATTGTTATAACAGGATGCAATTCCTTTTTGGTGTCCCAACTTGTCACTTATTTTCAGGGCTTGAAAATAGTGATCAAGGGCTTTTTCATAGTCTCCCTGGCTTTTATAAATAAGGCCAATATTAATCAGGATAGCATTGATTGCTTTAGGAGAGTTTAATTTTTTACCTATAGCCAGACCCTGATTACCATATTGCAGGGCTTTGTTATAATCTGTTTCCATATATTCCCGGCAGAGATTATTTAGAATAATTACTTTGCTGGTATCTTCCCGCACAGAGTTTAATAGAGTTTTAAGACTATCTATTCTAAAATTTACCTGCCCCGCCTTTGGCGGGGCGATTTTGGGATTAATTACATCAGACTGTGCAATGGAGAATTTGGTCGGTAGGGGGGAGTTGATAATACAGAATGAGCAGAAAAAGATTAAAAAATGTGCTACATTCTTTATAGGTTTTTTAGTTCCTGCTTCCAGGTTATCCGGGGCCTGGAAAAGCCAGCTTCTGATCTTTACTTCAAAAAACCTGTGGATAGGAAAAAATATTGTTGCTACTATTACATTAAATAATACCTTTATCAGCGGGGCTCCTTCGGATAGTTTCTCTACAAAGGGGTCTGTCAATACCAATATAAATTCAAATAATAACAGGAAGATTATAAAGATAAGAAATTTAGAAACGCGGACAGGCAACATCCCCCCCAACCTTCGGTGCGAGGCAGGCCTGCCCCCCTTTTTAGAAGGGAACAACCGTCCGAGCGTGAAAACGACTAAAAGCAATACGGCTATGAAGATGACAATAACAGAATATTGCAAAAAGTTGCTTGTTTTTTGTCTTTCCGCCTCAGTTTTTGCTTCCGCTTTAGTCCTGGCTTTCTCTTCAGCTATTTTCTTTTCAAATTCATTTCTTGCTTCGAGCTTGCCTATTTCTTTGGCTTTTTCTTCGTTGAACAGGCTATCTTTTACTTGTGCATACATTTGGTGGTATTGGTAGGCGGGTTTATATTTTTTTTGTGTCGCATAAACAGCAGCCAACTGCTCATAGCCAATCATTATGTGATATTTTGCTCCCAACGCTTCTGCAATACTTAAGCTTCTTTTAATGTATTCTAAAGCTACTTCGTAGTTTCCTTGAGTTATATAAATATTTCCAATATTCTTTAAACTTATTGTAATCCCTTTTTTATCACCTGTTGCTTCTCTTATTAATAATGATTGCTGAAAATGGTTCAATGCTTTTTTAATATTGCCCTGATTCAGATATACACTGCCTATATTATCCCAAGAGGAAGCAATTCCCTGCTCAATACTTAAGTTTTCCATTACTTTTAAGCATTGCAGGTGATGGTCCAAGGCTTGCTCGTATTTACCTTGTTGTTTATAGATGATCCCACTATTGCCTAATATTCCAGCAATTGTTTTTTTGCACCAGATGATCTCATCGTGATTTTCGCTCCTTTCTAATAATTCTTCTACTATTTTAAAGGATTGTAGAAAATAGTCCAGGGATTTTTCGTAGTTACGTTGATAAGAATATACGATCCCGAGATTGTTCAGAGATAGTACAATCCCTTTTTTGGCCTCGAACCATTCGTCATTGAAGGAGGTGGCGGGTAGCAATTCCCGTCTTATTTTAGCGGATTGCAGGGAATAGTTTATAGCTTTCTCGTAGATGCCAAGATTTTTATAAATAATCCCGATAATACTTAATGATTTTGCGATGCCTTGCCTGTAATCTGATTTCCTGGCAATTTCTAAACCTTGTTGGGCATATTCAAGCGCTTTATAGGGGTTGTTTCTGATGTGTTCAGAACTAAGTTTGTTTAGTATTTTTACTTTGTTGGTGTCTTTTTGTGTAGTTTTTCGTCCCGAGTACTCGGGATCAATTTTTGTTTGGGCGAATATGTAGCTACAAGAATAATTTTTTAAAAGAATGAAAAAGATCAGGATAATATATTTTGTATATTCTCTCATATGACAACTGGCAATAGAATGGCTATTGAATGACCATTATATTACAAGTAAAAAGGAAAAAGGAAAAAGTATAAATTCACTTTTTCCTTGACATTTACAAGTAAAAAGTATAAATTCACTTTTTACTTTTTCCTTTTTACTTTTTCCTTGACAGTGTTACAATGCCGGTAGTACCTTTGTCCTTACTTCCCCAAACCCGATCCTTACCCCATTTTTCTCCCCATAAGCCCGCATGATCACCGTATCTCCGTCATTAATAAACTTTCGTTCCGTTCCATCGGGCATTTTTATTGGTTTGGTTCCTTTCCAGGATAATTCCAGCATGGAGCCATACGAATCTTCCGTGGGACCACTGATGGTACCTGATGCAAACATATCTCCAACATTAATATTACATCCATTGACAGTGTGGTGTGCTAATTGCTGGTTAATGTTCCAATACATATACTTAAAGTTGGTTTTGGTTAATTTTATAGCCCCCTCTCCGGAGGGTTGGGGGGAGCTAGGCTCAATATAAACTTCAAGGTTAATGTCGAAATTCTTTTTGTCTGCCTGTTCTGATGTACTCTGAGAAACTTGCAAGTAGGGTAGGGGTTTCGGGCTTTGCACTTTCCCTTCTACTCTGAAAGGTTCTAATGCCTCCAGGGTAACCACCCAGGGAGAGATTGAGGAAGCAAAATTTTTTCCAAGAAAAGGCCCTAAGGGTACATACTCCCATTTTTGTATATCACGTGCCGACCAGTCATTAAAAAGTACAAAACCAAAAATATATTCTTCTGCATCATTGATCGAAATACTTTCCCCTAATTTTGTTCTTTTACCTGCGATAAATGCCATTTCCAGTTCAAAGTCAAGGTTTTTTGATGGCCCGAAGGTGGGATTTTCTGCATTATCCGCTTTGCTTTGTCCTTTAGGCCGGTGAATATTTGTGCCTGACACGATGATAGATGATGCTCTTCCATGGTATGCTACCGGCATGTGTTTCCAATTAGGTAACAGGGCATTTTTAGGATCACGAAACATACTGCCTACGTTGGTGGCATGTTCTTCGCTGGAGTAGAAATCTGTATAATCTCCTACTTTTACCGGAAAGTGCATCGTTACTTCTTGCGTCTTGTATAAAACCTTGTTTCTTATTTTTTCGTTATCTCTCAGCTCACTGTTATCGTGTCTCAGCAATTCAGAAATACGTGCTCTTACCTCGCTGCAAACCGGCTTACCAAGCGAAATAAAGTCGTTCAGGTATTCTTTATTGAATACATTGCGAACTACAGGCGAAAGGCTCCCCTCATTGTAAAACAGATCATTAAAGAAACCCAATTCACTTAAAGCATTCAGATCAACAACATATTCACCAATTGCAACTCCTGCACGCGGAGTTGAGTTTGATATTTTAAAAATACCAAAAGGCAAGTTCTGAATAGGGAAGTCGCTGTTTTGCGGGACTTCAATCCATGATTTTAACGAGGGGTCGTTGGGATTGATCATTTAGATAATTTGCTAATTTGGTAATTTAAGAAATCAACACATCAACAAATTTTCAAATTAGCACATTTTCAAATTTTCTTCGTCCCCAGGACACAATAACCGCAATCCATGGGAATTTCATCACTCTTATATATGAACCGTAAGCGATAAACGCCTGAGCTGTTACATAAAAATCCAATAGCCGATCTCAAGTGCTCGGGATTATTATCGTTTGTTGTGATCAAATTATTATCCATGTCATAGATGCTTATAACCAAATCGCTGGCGACTTTGGTCTCACATATTTGTAGTTTATAGTATGTATTTTCACTAAATACATATGAATATTCTGTTGTAGCATTTCCACCCCAGCTTCCGAGAAATTTCACATCAATTTCATATACTTTTATAAAGCTGTAATCTTCAAGCAATGCTGTGCATTGTAGTAATTGATCATCATCAAAATTACATTGAGAAAAACAAAACCTGCTTACTATGGTGATGAAAAAAGCGATGAGTAATAAACGTTTCATCAAATTGTTAATTGTTATATGGTTATATGGTGATATGGTTATATGGTTAATTTTTGATTTGTTATATTTATCTGGTTGTTTAGTTCTCTGGGCAGTTTTTAGGTAATTCCGGTTTTTCAGTTTTTCAGCTTTCGGTTTTCAGTTTATCGGTAAACCCACACACCAAATCTCAAAGATATTATTTACGTAGCTTAACAATCACTGATATAGAATAGTTTTTTCAATTTAGATTTTTAGGTGTAATTTTTAAACAACTTAACCATATAACCATATCACCATATCACCATATCACCATATAACCATAAAGCCATATAACCATATAACCATTCATCAACATCTTACGACATCAACTAATCACATTATTCCTTATAGTATTGATCTTTCTTGTAATTTTATCAAGCAAACCATCCGGAAACTTTATCGTGGTTGTGCTATGATCTATAGTCATTACCATACCATCCATTTTTTTGTAAGTTGGCTCTTTATAGGTATAATTTATAACGACCTGGTCAAAAAGTTTCTTAAGCTCTTTGAGCTCCCTCAATAAATTTCTAACGTTCGGATCAGACTGGTAAGCAGATAAAAGCGAAACAATGTTATCCAATATTGTTTTTTGCAACCCGATCCGCCTGTTCAATTCCTGATTATTGCTTTGTTGAGCTGCTTGTGTTAAAATATAGATAGATTCCAGCCATCCACCGGTAAGCATTAACACACTTAAATGTATCTGATCCTGCTCGCGCAGGTATTTATTTATTTTTTCAAAATTAGAAGTGGTAATGATCATCAATGAATCCAGGCTTTCACTTTTAATAGCTAGCCGGCCGATCAGTTCAAAATCGAAGAAGTGGCTTACATTCAGATCACCAGCAAGATCATGAACTATTTCCAGGTAGGTGAATGCATCTTGTTTTTGGCCATACATGTATATATAACCCAGATCTGCTCCATAAATGCCAAGATTCAGTGATTTTCTGAAATTTGTAATATATTTTTTTTTATTGTCTGCAAGATTTAAAATTTTCCTCGAATAATCTGCTCCAACATATTTAAGAAGATATGATATTTCTAATGGGGAGGGGAAGGATGTGATGATACCTATTATTGTTTCATCGGTGATTTTGGCGTGGGGTTGGCCAGTTCTCCCCCCTTTGGGGGGAGTTAGAGGGGGGCTTCCTGCATCTTCGTTGTTATTGCAAGTGCAGCTAAAAATAAATAGAGCATAGAGCATAGCGCATAGCGCATAGCGCATAGCGCATAGCGCAGAGAGCATATTTTTACTCTGGAAATAAAATTTCATTTTTAAAGAAAGACTAATGGGGGTCAAATGTAAGATATCAAACGGAAAAAGGCAAATGTAACGTGTTTTTAATTCAAAAATTGATTTAAGAACAATGCTAATATACTCAATTCGTATATTTGCATCGGGGTAAATTCGTATCTTTGCATCATAATGAAAATCTCAAAAACATACAGCCCAAAAAATGTAGAAGACAAATGGTATGACCATTGGCTGAAGGAAGTGTTTTTCCATTCAACTCCTTCAAAAACCAAAGAATCTTATTGCATTGTAATCCCTCCGCCCAATGTAACGGGTGTTTTGCATATGGGGCATATGCTTAACAATACGATCCAGGATATACTTGTTCGTAAAGCCAGGATGAAGGGGAAAGAAACGTGCTGGGTGCCCGGAACAGATCATGCCTCTATTGCCACTGAAGCTAAAGTGGTAGAAATGCTCAAGGAAAAAGGGTTGCAAAAAAAAGATCTGACAAGAGAGCAGTTCACTAAATATGCCTGGGAGTGGAGAGAGAAGTATGGAGGCATTATCCTGGAGCAATTAAAGAAGCTTGGCTGCTCATGTGACTGGGACAGAACCCGCTTTACAATGGAAGATAGCCTTTCAGATGCCGTGATTGATGTATTTATAGATCTTCATAACAAAGGGTACATTTATCGCGGATTCAGGATGGTGAACTGGGATCCGGCAGGCAAAACCGCATTATCTGATGAAGAAGTAATTTATAAGGAGGTGAAATCTAAGCTTTATTATGTTAGATACATGCTTGATAATCCGTCTGAAATCCGAAATCCGAAACTCGAAACTCGAAATTCGAAATTCGAAATTCGAAACTCGAAATCCAAAACTCGAAACTCGAAACTCGAAACTCGAAACTCGAAACTCGAAATCCGAAACTCGAAACCCGAAATCCGAAATGCGAAATCAGATGAATATATTATAATTGCTACCACAAGACCCGAAACCATACTGGGCGATACTGCAATTTGTGTAAATCCAAAAGATGAAAGATATAAGCATTTAAAGGGGAAGAAAGCTTTGGTACCTTTCATTAACAGGGCTATCCCGGTGATCTATGATGAATATGTTGATATGGAATTTGGCACCGGTTGTTTGAAGGTTACGCCTGCTCATGACCCCAATGACTATGAATTGGGAGTTAAGCATAAGCTGCAAAGTATCGATATTTTAAATGATGATGGTACGCTGAACGAAAATGCGGAGCGCTACATTGGAGAAGACAGGTTTGCAGCCCGTAAAAAAATAGTTAAAGAGCTGGATAAAGCCGGTCAGCTTGAAAAGGTAGAGGATATAGTAAATAAAGTTGGTTATTCTGAGAGAACCGATTCAGTGGTAGAGCCGAGATTGTCAAAACAGTGGTTTTGCAATATGAAGAAACTGGCTAAACCGGCACTGGAGAATGTGATGAATGATAAGATCAGGCTGCATCCGTCTAAGTTTAAGAATATGTACCGATCCTGGATGGAAAACATCAGGGACTGGTGTATATCGCGTCAACTCTGGTGGGGACATAGGATCCCTGCCTGGTATAATGAAAACGGGGACTATGTAGTTGCGAAAGCTAAAGAGGAAGCAATTGAAAAATTTAAAAACAAAAAATTAAAATTTAAAATTGTAAAACAGGATGAGGATGTATTGGATACCTGGTTTTCCTCGTGGCTTTGGCCCATTTCTGTGTTTGATGGATTTAAAGATCGTAATAATCCGGACATGAAATATTATTACCCAACCGATGACCTTGTTACTGCTCCTGAGATCCTGTTTTTCTGGGTAGCCCGGATGATCATGGCAGGGTATGAATACCGCAAAGAGATGCCTTTCAGGAATGTATATCTTACAGGTATAGTAAGAGACAAGAAAGGCAGGAAGATGAGCAAATCATTAGGAAATTCACCAGAGCCTTTGGAATTAATAGACAAGTATGGGGCTGATGGCGTTCGTTTCGGTATCTTGGTTAGCTCTCCTGCCGGTAATGACCTGTTATTTGAAGAAAAGTTATGTGAACAGGGAAGGAATTTTTGCAATAAGATATGGAATGCTTTCAGGTTGGTAGAAGGGTGGAAGATAGATGAAACAATTGAACAACCCGGACACAGTAAAGTTGCTGGTAATTGGTTCGATGCCAAAATAAATAGGTCAATTTCCACTATTGATGACCACTTTTCAAAATACAGGATCTCTGATGCTTTGATGAGTACTTATAAATTGATCTGGGATGATTTCTGTTCATGGTACCTGGAAATAGTAAAGCCTGAATTAAACCAATATATTGATAAATCCACCTCTGAGGTAACTATTAATTTTTTTGAAAAATTATTAAAGATTCTTCATCCGTTTATGCCGTTTATTACTGAAGAAATATGGCATTTGCTAAGAGAAAGGAGTAGAGAGGACTGCATCATTGTTGCTGATTGGCCTAATGCCAAAGATGTAGAAGTGGGATATACGCCTGAATTGGAAGGACCTGAACAAGCAATTTCACAATTTGAAGCAGCTGCTGAAGTAACAGTATCCATTAGAAATTTAAGGAAAAAGCATCAGATCCCAAACAAAAATCCATTGACTCTTTATGTAAAAGCCAATCAATATAATCACAAAACGTTTGATTCTATGATAAAAAAACTCTGTAACCTATCTGACATAACTTATATTGATGATAAAATAGAGGATTCATATTCATTTATTTTGAAGTCAAATGAATATTTTGTTCCTCTCGATGAAAGTATTGATAAAGAGGCTGAGGTAGATAAATTAAACTCTGAGTTAGCATATACCAAAAGTTTTTTGGTTTCGGTAGAGAAAAAGTTAAACAATCAAGGTTTTATAAAAAATGCCAGAAGTGAAATTGTGGAGAGGGAAAAAAAGAAAAAAGCTGATGCTGAGACGAATATCAGAGTTTTGGAAGAAAAGTTGTTAAATTTGGTGAAATAATAATAATTTTTTACTTTTACATTTAAAAATAATAAATTATTTAACCATGGAATCAACTACCTTCATAAATGAACTACAAAACAGATTAATACAGCGTTTTGGAAGCAATATTGAAGATGTAATATTATTTGGTTCGCAGATCAATGGAAGGGCAACAAAAGAATCTGATCATGATGTGCTAATTATTCTGAAAAATAATTATAATTATAAATATAAAAATAAATTGTCTCATTATTGTTACGAAATTAATAGAAAATATGGTATTTGGATAGATTTACACGTGGTATCAAAATATGAATTAAAAACTATAAAAGGGAAAGAGCCATTTATCCTTGAAGCCCTTAAAAATACCAAATATAAAATGACACTTAAACAACCTGAGAGAGAAACCTTGATTAAATACAGAATTGAGGTAGCAAAAGAAACTTTGGATGATGCAAAGTTCAATATGGATAATAATAAATTGTTCGTAGCTGTAAACAGGATCTACTATGGAATGTATTACATGCTTTCTGCTTTAGCTTTAATGCATAAATTTAAAAGAACAAAACATAAGCCATTGATAGACTGGTTCATTAAAACTTTTGTAGATGAAAATATTATTGATAAGAAATTTGGCGATATTATCACTAATACTTTTGATAAGCGAATAGAAGGCGATTATGTTCCATATACTAAATTCTCCAAGAAAGAGGCTGAGGAATTATTTGAACAGGCTAAAGATTTCAATAAAGAAATTGAAAAACTAATCATATCAAACAATTAGATAGTGAACATCCACGAATACCAGGCAAAAGACATTCTGAAAAGCTATGGCGTAAACATTCAGGAAGGCATCGTAGCAGATACACCTGAAAAAGCTGTGGAGGCTGCTAAAAAAATCAATGCGGATACCGGCAGCGAATGGTACGTAGTAAAAGCCCAGATCCATGCGGGAGGCAGAGGGAAAGGGGGTGGTGTGAAGTTAGCAAAAAATCTGGATGACGTAAAAGAACTTTCTTCCCGGATCATTGGAATGAATTTGGTTACACATCAAACAGGTCCTGAAGGTAAAAAAGTACACAAGGTTTTAATTGCTCAAGATGTTTATTATCCCGGCACATCAGAGCCAAAGGAATTTTATCTGAGCATCTTGCTTGACAGGGCTAAAAGCAGAAATGTGATCATGGCAAGTACAGAAGGCGGTATGGATATTGAAGAAGTTGCGACCAAAACCCCTGAAAAGATCATGAAAGAATGGATCGACCCGGGTGTCGGATTACAGCCATTCCAGGCAAGAAAGGTCGCTTTTTCTTTAGGGTTAGAAGGGGGCGCTTTTAAAGAAATGGTAAAATTTGTTCATGCTCTTTATAGAGCTTATGTTGAAACAGATTCATCACTTTTTGAAATAAACCCGGTACTGAAGACTTCGGATGATAAAATATTGGCTGTTGATGCGAAAGTAAACCTTGACGATAATGCCTTGTACCGTCATAAAGAATATACAGCGCTCAGGGATTTAGCCGAAGAAGATCCATTGGAGGTTGAAGCAACTAAAGCCGGATTAAATTACGTAAAGCTTGATGGTAATGTAGGATGTATGGTAAACGGGGCAGGATTGGCAATGGCTACGATGGATATCATTAAATTATCCGGTGGGGAACCGGCAAATTTTCTTGATGTGGGGGGAGGTGCAAATGCAGTGACGGTAGAAGCTGGATTTCGCATAATCCTTAAAGACCCAAATGTAAAAGCCATTCTGATCAATATTTTTGGCGGGATCGTACGGTGTGATAGAGTAGCTAATGGGGTGGTTGAAGCCTATAAGAATATTGGTAATATTGATGTGCCGATCATAGTAAGATTACAAGGCACCAATGCCAAAGAAGGCGCTGAAATAATAAAGCAATCAGGATTGAAAGTTTATTCAGCTATCCTGCTAAAAGATGCAGCGGAAAATGTTGCAGAAGTGCTTAAATCAGTTGACAGTTGACAGTTGGCAGTCCACAGTCGGCAGTCGGCAGTCGGCAGTCGGCAGTCCACAATCGGCAGTCGGCAGTCTACAATCGGCAGTCCATCCCGAGTGCTCGGGAGCAGTCGGCAATTGTTTTTTGCCGACTGGGGATTGTAGATTGCCGACTTTTCTTGCACCCATAGTTCAACTGGATAGAATATCTGACTTCGGATCAGAGGGTTGGGGGTTCGAGTCCCTCTGGGTGTACAAAAGAGCCCCGCCAATTGGCGGGGCTCTGCGCTCTGCTCATACATTCCAAACTTCCTTTCCATTATTGTTTTCCGGCAAATAGCAGCCATCTATTTTATCGCTTCTTAAATATTTGACCAAAAAGTCAACTTTGCCATTTCGTTCTACTCTCCAGACAGCGCCTTCAACAGGGTCAATTGCTCCGTGTCCGGAAGGTTCTAATAGTTTCAGCACTTTATTAACCGTTATGGGCTGCCCGAGATGGATTAATCTCGGCACGATGAATTGATGTGGTAAAACACGCAATAAAAAATCGTGGTAACACATTCTTTCATGCCCCTTGCTCATAATATCAAATACCACAAATGGTTCGTGCGGCAGTTTATACCTCGTTCCGTGCGCTTGTGCAAGCCATTCACCCACGATCCTTTCACCCTCTTTTAATACTTCTTCAAATCTTTTTTTATTTTCTAATACCCATTCAGCAAACCGATGATGCAGTTTATAGGGTGACGTTTCAGCCCTGTAACCGGCACGGCCCAACGGTATGATCTCTCCCTTGACCTTTGCAACGGCACAGTTGCTTCCATCCACTTTTTCCTGCACAATGATCAGGTCATTTTTATCCCTCGGCTCTTTTGTTGCAATTCGTTCCTGTCCTTGCTCGCAGGTATGTTCACCAGGTCCAAGCCGGCTGTTGGACAGGTGGGGTATGCTTCCGTAGCTTTTGTGGCCTAAGGGTTTTTCAGTCATTTAAAGAAATTAATTAGCAGATTTGTATTTGTTGAATTGTCGGTCGTTAAAATTAATTTTTCCATGATAATATTTAATTAGTGTTATTTTGTTTCTATTTTTACACAAAAATACGATTTTTTTTTATTTAGTTCAAAATTTTCTGTTTTTATGAAACTAAAATTCATCATCACAATTATTCTATTTTCCTTTTGCGCCTACCATATTGCATTTTCTCAGGAAAAATTAAGACGCACCCTCTCCATACAGGAATGGATTGATGAGATGGTGAATTGTGAGGATTCGGTTTATTATTTAATTGATGCTGATATCGTTTATAACCACAAAAAAGATAAAGTCCAATACCGTGAGAGAGATGTTGATAATGCAGATGAAATCGTAATTAAGTCTGCTATAGTTCTCTCAGATTGTAATTTTAATTTTGATCACGGGATAGTTTTAAATAATTTTTCTTTCAAAGATCGTGTAGTTTTTGAGCTATGTAAGGCACCATATTTTGATTTTATTAATTGTACGTTTGAAAAATTTTTTTGTATACTGGAATGTGAATTTAAAACTCTCACCTTTTCTAATACTACAATAAAAGGAGAATTTTGGGAAGCGGGAAATATAATTAAAAATTTACGATTTGATCATTTAATCTATGAAGCAAATTCGTATAACAAGTTTTTTTATTTTAGTATAAGTTCTACAGAAATAGGTTATATAAATATCTTTAATTCTAAATTTATTTTATCCGATTCTCTAAAAAATATACCCATTGAATCATCAAAGATACCTGAAGTTTATATTCGGGTATCAACAGAAGCACTACATTTAAAAAATGATACTTTTGATCTGCCTGTAAATTTTGGTGGTTTAACTGTAAACGAACAGCTACGAGTTAGAGATTGCAAGTTTAATAATTATATTGGCACGGGGGGTATAAATTTTCCGGAACGCAACACCAATTTTGACTGGGATATGCTTACGAATAAATTATGTATTTTTAAGCATTCAGAAGATAGTTTATTTGTATTCCGTGGAAAAACTGATAATGAAATTAAAAATTCTTACGATCTGAAAGAACTGATCGCTTCTTATAACAAATTTTTCAAACTTTACCGCGAACGAGGCGACATCGAATCAGCCAACGCATGCTACGTAGAAATGAAAGACATAGAAACCCGCAGGTGGCAATACCTCTACAAACAAGACCCAACCCTTCAAAACTTTTCAAAATGGAAGCTCAATCAATTCCTAAAAATCTTCTGCGACTACGGCACCAGCCCCACCAAATCGCTCATCATATCATTTTATGTAATACTCGCTTTTGCTCTTTTCTATTTCTTCTTCTACAGCGAATGGGATCAGATCAACCGGAGTTATTTGGTAAACCGGTACCGTAAAATGATGACCTGGTTCCGCTCGGAACAAAGCATGGAAGATTTTTATTCTGAAAGGTACAAAGAAGAGATACAATCTTATGAAGATTTCAAAATGGAAATAGAAGAAGGAAAGATAGAATTGCCGCTTTACTTCAGATTAATAGGTAGGCCGTTGTATCACCTTTCATTGTTACATCACAAAATTACTTCATGGTTTTACCGGAGGACGGATATCCTTAGTGGCAGATGGACAGAATTGAGGAGAGGCAGAAGAATATACGTTTCCACCGTTTCGGGAATTGGCGTAGTGTTTTACATTATTTATCTCATTCTCATACGAAGTATAAACTCATTGTTTTTAAGCATTAACACTTTTTCCACACTTGGCTTCGGGGATATTCCGGTAAAGGGCATTAGCAGGTATATGGCTATATTAGAAGGTTTTCTTGGGTGGTTTTTGTTGAGTATTTTTAGTGTGAGCTTGATCAGTCAGATATTGCAAAATTGAGATTGAAACAATTTTTAATTTAATCCGTTTTAAAAAATGGAAAGATGTAAATTAATCATGAATTTATACTCAGTCTTTATGGATCTGGCTGGAGTGAGAAACAGATTATAGAAAGCTATCCTCATCTTACATGTGAAAGTTTGAGAGCACTATTTTTATATGTACAGGAATGTATGAAAGAGGTAGAATCAGACAAAGAGATTTGTAAAATATACGGTAATGAAACTTAAACACCTCATCCAAATCATTCTGTTTACATTTTGCACCCACCATTTTGCATTTACCCAGGAAAAACCCAGACGCACACTCTCCATATAGGAATGGATTGATGAGATGGTGGCGTGTGAGGATTCGGTGTATAGGCTAGAGAATGCTGATATTGTTTATGATGAGGGGAAATCACGCTTTATGTTTCATATGAAAATATAAACATTATGAAATTACCTGCTAACATAATTATTGAAAAATCAAAACTAACTGAATATTTGTTAAAAAAACGGGAGCGGAATGATAAGGCTGGATTTTTAGACATAGCTGGGTATAATCTCGAAAACTGGGAACAATTAGACAAAGATTTACGTAATCATGTACTGAACAGTGATGCAACTATTGTCGAACAGAATGAATATGGTACTTTTTATAAAATTAATAGTGAACTGAAAGGCCCTATGAAAACCCTAAAAATAACTGCTATTTGTATGTATGATAAACAAAAAAAGCAATATAAATTCATAACTTTGTATCCATTTAAGGAATAACTATGATAAAAATCCCACTATATAAAGAAGTCTCGTTAAAATGTGATCTGCCTAAATACCACCTTAAAAAAGGCGACATTGCAACTATTGTAGAATATATTGAGGGTAAAGATGATCTTCCAAATGCTTATGTACTTGAAGCTTTCGATGCGTTGGGAGAAACTATAGGCATTTTTACACTTCCGGATGATAAAGTTGCCTCTATTACTCATAATGAAGTTTTACACGCAAGAACTATCAATTAAAAGCTGCTACAATGAGGATAAAATTCTATTTTCTTTTTATTCAAACAAAGATTTCTGGAGGATTAAGATATGAAAAATGAAAAAAAAATTGTTGAAAAAAATATTGAGCTAAGCGCAGAATTCAGCAGGTATTTATTTGAACATCCTGATATAGAAAATAATATACCAAAGGATGCTGAAATAGTGCTTTTACCAGAATTTGATTTAGAATTGAAAGAACATAACCTAAAACTTGGTAAGAAGATTGAAGCTGAAGAAGGAAAAGTGAAATATGTAATCATTAAAAAATTGAAACCGAAAATTCTTTCAAGGATTGATGAGATTGAACTGACAAAGTAACTACATAGTTATCTAAATCATACTTATTTATGCAACTAAGTAGTAGTACTTTAAATCCAATGAATTTAACGATCAAAACCGACTACCGCGAAAAACGCTCCGGCATTCCTGACCTGCTTATTCAAAAAAATGTTGATGTCATTATTATCCCATTACCGATAGGCGACTATATCATTAATGATCAAATTATTATAGAAAGAAAATCTGCGGAAGATTTTGTGTCATCTCTTATTCATAAGCGTTTATTCGAACAGTGTGCCCGGCTCAAAAAAAGTAAACCTCAATATCAAGATGATTGGTGGTGTGGTAAACACAACATTCTGTTCATTATTGAGGGAAATCCACTTACTACCAATCACAATATTAAAAAAGAAGCCATCAAGGGAGCAATACTTTCAATTTTAATATCCTGGCAAATACCGGTAATCTACACAAAAAACCACTGTTGTCCGATAAAAACAATTAATATTTAGGATTAAACATAACTATCTTTGCAAAAAAAATAAGGCAAGAGCCT
>VRUD01000067.1 GCA_019456305.1 Cytophagales bacterium
AATGTTGAACTTACCACCAATGAAATATAATAAATAGAATCAGTTTTATTATTACTGGTATCTGTATTGGAAAACGTATGGCAAGGATTTTCACTCGTATCTGTAATACCGTCTCCGAAATCCCAGTCATAGAAATCTTCGCCTAAGGATAAATTGAAGAAACATACAGCAAATGGATGACAGCCTATACCTGAGGTATCCGGGGTCATTGTAAAGCCGGCACTGATCTCAGGATGTACAACGATGGTGGTGCAAATCGTGTCGGTGCAGCCATATTGCGTTTTTGCGGTCAGGCACAAGGTATGGAATTTTGTAGTGTCTGAAAAATTGGTATAAACGTGATCAAAAAATGCTGCTGTTGTATCATCCACCGGGCTTCCATCCCCAAAATCCCAGCGCAATGTATCATAACATTTTGCAAGATTGGTAATGGTAACCGTTAAAGGACTGCAGCCTGTATCAGGAATCGCAGTAAACCTGGCAACCGGTTTAGGATGCTCAAGAATAGTATCTCTTGCTGTATCTGAACCGCATCCAAAGATGGAGCTTACTACCAACTCTACGATAAAAGTTGAATCTAAACAAGCAACGGTATCTGTATTGGAAAATGTGTGGCAAGGATTTTCAGTAATATCGGACGTCCCATCACCAAAATCCCAGTCATAGAAATCTTCGCCTAAAGATAGATTGAAGAAACATACAGCAAATGGGTGGCAGCCAATGCCATTTGTATCAGGCGTCATTATAAAGTCAGCATCTATTTCAGGATGTACGCAAATTGTGTCTGTAAGCATATCGCTGCATCCATCATTGTTGAATACGATCAATCGCAGTATATGACATTTTGTTGTATCAGAATTGTTGATGTAGGTATGGATGATAACAGCCGAAGTATCATAGCTTAACGGACTTCCATCCCCGAAATCCCATATCACGCTGTCTTCTCCAACGGACAGGTTTGTGATCGTAACAGTAAACGGGCTGCAACCCGTATTGGTGTCAACACTAAAGATCGCTGCCGGCTTTGGATGGACTACTATTGCAGCATAAGCCGTGTCTATACAGATCGGAAATATAGCAGTTGCAATTAACCGGACGGTATAGATACTGTCATGGAAAGTATTTGAAAGATTAAGAAATGTATCGGTGGGTTCAAAAGCAGCGCTTGTATTTGTATTCCCAAAATCCCATGCATAAGTAGCAGCGCCTAATGAGAAATTCTCAAAATTAGCTATATAAGGATGGCAGCCAAAGGTATCAGGCTGAGTAGAAAAGATCGCAGTAACCTCTGGTAAAACCGTAACCGATTTACAAAGCGTATCGCTGCATCCTTCATTATTTACAATTCTCATACATGGAGTATAAAACTGCGGGCTTGTTATAACAACATTGGTATACGTATGATAAAGGGTGTCATCATTTGGAGTTACTTTAATCGTATCATTATCCCCAAAATCCCAATAAAGACTATCCGCCCCGCAACTTGTAACTATAAGCGTAGTATTCAGCGGTGAACAGCCAAATGAGGTTACGGTAAAGGTATTGATAACTGGTTTCGGATACACTACCCTGCATTTTACAATAGTATCGCTGCATCCAAATACAGAGGTGGCTATCAATGTATCACAGAAAGTTGTATCTGAAACGCAAGATGCGTTTAAAAATGTGTTAGTAGGATCTTTAAGTGTAGAAGTATCTCCATCCCCAAAACCCCAGTAATACGTACTTGCCCCTGTTGATTGATTGGTAAAGATTACGGTGTAGGGATCACAGCCCGTAGTATCAATATCATCATCAGTGCTGAAGTTGGCAGTGATCTCCGGCTCTACCCGTATTGTATCTGTAAGCGTATCTGTGCAGCCATATTGTGTCTCTGCGATCAACCGCAATATGTAATTGACGGTGCTATCGGTGGTATTGCAATAGGTATGAACGATGGTGGTTCCTGTATCTGTACTAACCGGACTGCCGTCCCCAAAATCCCAGGTAAGCGTGTCAAAACCGGCCGATAAATTGGTGATTGTAACTGTAAAGCAACTGCAGCCGGTATCATTATCTACAGTGAAGTTGGCTATTGGTTTTGGGTGAACCAATACACATTTAACAACAGTATCACGGCTGTTAAACTTTGAAACTGCTATTAGCGTAACACAGAATGTCGTATCATTTGTGGATGAAGAATTCAGAAACTGGTGAACAGGTCTGTCATTTTTGTTATAAGTTGTATCTTTTCCACCATCTCCATAATCCCAATAGAATGTATCTGCTCCGGCTGATAAATTCACAAATTCAACTGTAAACGGATGGCAGCCAAAAGAATCAGGCAGCATGGTGAAGTCTGCATTAATAACAGGGTGTACAGTGATTGGAATGCAAAGCGTATCGGTGCAGCCAAATTGTGTTTGGGGATATAAGCACAAAAGATATACAACCGTGCTGTCGCTGTTATTAATATAGATATAATCAAAGTTCAGAGCAGTAGTATCATCCGTATTTACATCGCCAAAAACCCATAATAAGCTATCATAACCTAAAGCGCAATTACTGATGTTGATCGTTAAGGGGCTGAATCCTTCGGTAGTATCAACAGTAAAGCAGGCAAAAGGCTGCGGATGGACTAAAATGGTATCGCGAGCTGTATCGGAACCGCATCCGAATTTGGACTTTACGAATAATTCAATATAGTAGATACTATCTGATGTGAATAAAGAAGTATCCCCATAGAAAATATGTGTTGGGTTTACAGTTGAATCTATAAGAGAATAATCGCCATAGTTCCAAAATGAAGAATCATCTCCCAAAGATAAATTAAAGAAATTCACCGTTAAAGGATGACAGCCAACGGAACCAGGGGTCAGTGTAAAATTTGCAAATATTTCAGGATGAACTGTGATCGTATCAATCAGCGTATCACTGCATCCATCGTTGTTTAATACAATTAACTTCAATATATGAAATTTTGTAGTATCAGAATTGTTGACATAAGTATGTGTAGTTACAGTTGATGTATCATTACTAACCGCGCTTCCATCCCCAAAATCCCAGATCACGCTATCTACACCTAATGAGTTATTGGTTATCGTAACCGTTAACGGGCTGCATCCCTGGTTTGTATCAACGCCAAAATTGGCAAGGGGCTTGGGATGGACTACTATACATTGTGTTGCAGTATCACTACAAATCGGGAATCCGGTTACGATCAATGAAACACAATAAATACTATCATGGAATGTAATTGAAGGATTACCAAAAGTATGCGTTGGGTTTGTATCATTAACAACAGGAGTTGCATCACCAAAATCCCATCTATATGGAGGCGCAGCTGGTCCCTCACCAGTAGAGTTATTCTCAAAATTAACGGTATAAGGATGACAGCCAAAGGTGTCGGGTTGTGTAGAAAATATTGCTGTAACCTCAGGCAAAACTGTAACCGATAAACTTCTTACACTATCACATCCAAAGTTACTTTCTACTACCAACGTAGGCTGAAAAAAAATCGGGAGGTTTGTAGTATTTGTATAGGTAAAGGACTGAAAAAAACTCCCCGTGTCAGTAAAATCATCGCTTCCATCCCCCTCATAATCCAGGTTATAAGTGAGTGGGAGTGATCCGGTAGCAGAACCTAAAAGTGTACTGTTAAGTGGTGTGCAGCCGAAGGAAGTTGCAAAAAAGGTACTGATACACGGTTTGGGATGCACTAATATTGTATCATAAGTAGTATCGCTGCAACCAAATGGCGAAGTAACTATGAAGGTTACATAAAAATTAGTATCAAGTGTGCATGAAGCATTGGTGTACGTATGCAAGGGATTTTGAACTGTGTCGGTTACAGCATCACCGAAAACCCACTGGAAAGTATTTCCGGAGTCCGGGAGGGTCGCATCAAAGAACTGAACAGTCAATGGACTGCAGCCCGTATCGGGTATAGGATTAAAATTGACCACCAGGTCGGGTCTCACACATATTTGCCGGGAAAAAGTATCGGTACAGTTGCTGGTATTCTGAACAATTAATACCGTGTTATAACAAACCGTTGTATTGGAAGTGTTTTGATAACCATGTATAATAACTGTGTCTGTTGTTATTGTATCACAAAAACCATCACCATAGCAAAAAATATAAACAGAATCTACCCCCGTATTAAAACTATCAATGGTCACAAAAAACGGAGGACTACAGGCAATCGTATCACTTACCCTGAAATAAGCCGTTGGCTTTGGATATACGATAATTGTTTTTTGAACGGTATCAGAACAGAAGCCCGGGTAATCCACGACCAATTGTGTGATGAAGGTATCGGTTGCGTTTGCAACTCCAACATTGAAGGTATGGGTTGGATTTTGTAAATTAGACTGATTACAGCTTGGTTGGGGCGTACACACTGCATCCCCAAAATTCCAGTTGTAATTTGCCGAATCATAGGTGTTTACTGCTACAAAATTAACAGTCCACGGTTCACAGCCTATGGAATCACCGGTAAAGGCTGCTATCACACTTGGAAAGACCGTTATTGGAAGTGAAAATGTATCTCTGCAGCCCTGTGCATTTTCTACAATGAGTGTAAGAGGGTAATATGCATTATTATTTGAAGTGTTTACATAAGTATGCGTAAAACAACCGGTTGTTGTAAATGTGTCTTCAAATACAGGCCCTATATCACCATACGACCAGTAGAAAGTTTGTACTCCTATACTGTCAGGGCAAATTGTAACCAAAAGAGGCGTACATCCGGTGTCAACGTCAACAGTGAAATATGCAATAGGTTTTGGGTGCACAAATATACATCTTGTAGCAGTATCCGTACAACCGCCATCTTCAAACCTGGCTATCATGGTAACGGTGTAACAAGTATCACCGGTAGAAGTATTGGTGTATGTATGTGTAAGCTCAGTAATAGACGGCTCGTTTCCATTCCCTGAAATCATTGGAGGACCGTCACCAAAATCCCAAATCAGCGTATCCAATGCAGCGGTGTCAATGCCGGTGAAGGCAAAATTAACCGTCAACGGACTGCAGCCTGTATCGGGTGTTGCGATAAAATTGGCATTAAAAACAGGGAAAATTGCTATTGTTACAGAAACTGTATCTGCACAACCATCCGGAGAGGTCACATACAGGGTAATTGTATAAAATTTAGTAATAAAATCTAAATTTTCAAATTGCTCACATGGATTTATAGCAGTACTGGAATCTCCATTGCCAAAAACCCATAAATAAGATAATGGCGCCTTACCAACAGAGGTATTCGTGAAACAATAGGGTACAGGACTGCATTGATCTCCTGACGTGGTATAGGTAAATCCGGCAACTGGCTTTGGATGTACAGTAACTGTGTCGAATAAAGTATCAGGGCATAGCAATTTTGAATTAGTAATAAGCCTGAAATAATAAAAAGTATCACTAATAGCAGAAGAATTAGTATAGGTATGCTGTGGAAAAGGATCTAAAACCTGGTTTGTAGTATCCTGATCTGTAATATTCATCGTTGAGTCACCGTCTCCCCATAATATATCCCATATTACGGTAAAAATAGATGAATCAAATAATGTTACGTTTAAAGGAGAACAACCTGAATCTGGCAACGTATTAGCTTTTGCCGTAGATGCCCTGTCGTTGGTTACCGTACCGCATATTGTTATTTCGCAACCCGCGACAATTTGTGTTAAGCATAATGTATATTCACCCAAGCTATCGTAAGTATGCCAGATCGTATCAAGTGGGTTCCATAAAGTACCCGTTACAGCAGTGTCATCAAGAGCATAGAAGCTACCCCCCGGAAAAGGACTGGAAGGGGCAGTAACAGTACCTCCACTGGCGTATGGATCTCCAAAAATAAATGTATAATCCTGGATCGTATCAGGTGAAACAAATGCAACCTGCATTGAATCATATCCTGTGACGCGTAAACATTGTTTAAATGCAGGAGTAAAAGATGCAAATGCGGTATCATCATATATTTCTTGTTTTTTAATTGATTGTATTGTAAAAATTGTATTAGGGTCAGTACCATTTTTGCATGCCGAAACATGATAAGGTACACCAGGCGGATTACCGGTAAGACAGGTCGGAACACCACTGCCCCATGTAGTTGGGCTTATTACATCACAATCAATAAAAACACTCATTCCGCTGGGGCAGGGAGGAGCTGTGCAAATAAAATTTACCAGCGCAGCATTTTCGTCCATATATACCCAAAATTCAACACAATTAAAATTTGCTGCTACAGCACAGCAACAGGAATTTCTAACCAACGGGGGGCTATTCCAAATACTATCAGGGTCGCCTCTCAGGTCAACAATGAAAGAAGGTACATCTTTATGACAAAAATTTGGAAAGGGGTAGTTAGGGTCACCGGTACAACCTACCATTCCATTGGCATTATAGCTGCTCATTAACAGGAAAAACGGAAGTAATATATACCTGAATAGGAGAGGAACTTTGCTGAAGATAGTGCCGGTCATTTTATAGCCCGATAAATATGATGGTTTAGCTTGCTTCATATACAATACACCCACCCTAACCCTGGTCTATTGGGTTTGGAGGGGAACTAAATTTAGGAACACAGCGCTGTTTTAGCGACCCTCCGAACGAAACACGGAGTCTTATGAAAAAGGATATCATTAAGGAGATTCCTGTTATTCGTTTGGAGTGGTAGTAAATATGCTAAAAATAGTATACGTTTATTAACAAAAAAGGGCTATAAAAGTTGCACTTTTTTTAGTGTCATTCCGAGTGCAGGGCCGTGCAAGGGGTGGAGCGAACGAGGAATCTCCTCAATATTTTCTGTCATTCCTCGCTCGCTCTTACGCCCACCCCACCCCGCACCCGGAATGACAGGTGTCTTTAATGGAATGGTGATTAATATTTTTATATTTGCAACATGAGAGATCATAATTACTTTGTTTACATACTCACAAATAAATACAAAAATGTGCTTTATACCGGAGTAACCAAAAGAAATGAAACCACTAATTACACGAATTACACTAATTAATAATTACACTAATTTAATTTGTGTAATTCGTGTAATTAGTGGTTTCATCCATTGATCTGACAGGTGTGATCAGGAGATTCCTCGTTCGCTCTTACGCCCAGCCCGCCCCAAATTCGGAATGACAATTATTTTTATAAAAAAAAAGTAAAAAAAATTGTTTATTAAAAATTATACTTAACTTTGTGCCCCAATTAATATTAAACCAAACTATTTTATTACCATGAAAAAGACCATTACTAAAAACAGAGCCATTATATGCGGTAGTTTTATTGCAGCTATGCTGCTGTCAAACTTCGGCTTTGCACAGCAAACAATTATATTTGAAGATTTTTCTACAGCGGTAGTTTCTACACCGCCAGCCGGATGGGATACCCTAACACAAGCATGTGATCCCGCTTTTGATATCTGGCGATTTGATAATCCTTTTCCAAGGGGTTTCAGCGCCCCAATTGCTGTACCTTTTGCTATCTTTGACAGCAAATACAATGATTGCCAGCATCCAGTTGCTGCATGTTGCGGTATTATTTGTAGTTGTTTTTTGGGAAGGAGAGTAATTCTGGAATCCCCTGTTTTTAATGCGTCTTTACTTGATACTGTATGGCTTAGATGGGATCAAAGCCTACAGATAGGCGCAGGTGATAGTATAATTGTTGATGTATTTAATGGAACTAGCTGGGTAAGAGTATGGGACACATTATCCCCTGGTATGGGTACTCCTTTGGATTATTCAAAGTTATTCAATATTTCAGATACTGTTTCAGGAGTTTCGAATGCACAGGTAAGATTTATATTTTCAGCGCTAGCATCAGGCGGTGATTACTACTGGATAATTGACAATGTTGAGATTTCAGCGACATCTTCATTAGATATTGCGCTAACCAACGCTTCCTATTCTCCTCAATATACCATTGTACCTCTTTCACAGGTACAACCAATCTTTTTTGATGCAGAAGTTACTAATATAGGTGTTGATAGTGCTAAAAGTGTAACTGTGAATTTAGAAACAAACTTAACACCTTTTGATACTATTACCCTGGGCGATCTAAATACCACAGGCCAAATCGGAACCGGAACTTTCACTAAAACTTATACGCCCGGTGCTATCGGTACAAAAACTTTTGATTTTATGGCAGAGGTTGCCAATGAGCCAGTGGCTTTTACCGGTGATAACTCAATGACCAAAACGCTGGAGATCAGCGACTCTGTTTATGCAAGGACTGATGGAACTTTTGATACAATTAATTGGTGTGCGTTTGGGTGTATGGCAATTATGGGCAACGTATTTGAGGTAGTTAACACCGATACGATCACATCTGTATCAATTTTCCTTGATGCACCTGCTACGGGGGATACTACACGTGTTTTAATTTACGATTTCAACACAATACCTTCAAAATCATACGCCCCTGATAATTTTATTGTTAGAACGCTTGACCTCGTTATACCCGGTGTTGCTTCTCAATGGTACACGCTACCGATCAAAGGTGGTTCGTACGTACTAGATACAGGAACCTATTTGATCGGTGTATATGAGCGTGAAAATAGCCCTGGAATTAACATTGGATATTCATCCCCTTTACATATTGATAGTAATGCATGGGTGTGGACGTTTTTTGACTCTACCTGGTATCCGGTAGAAGATCCTTTTTGGGCCAACTGGACCGGAATGCACCTGATCAGAGCTAATTTCGCGACCCCGCCACTTCCTCTCGTAGGTACAGTTTCAACTATCACAATACCTTCCTGTGTAGGTGATTGCGATGGAGAGGTAACCGTATCGGTAAGCGGGGGAACACCACCCTATACTTATTGGTGGAATGATACTCTAAATCAAACCGATACGATAGCCGACAGCTTGTGTGCAGGAACTTATATGGTTGTTATTACAGATGCACTTTTTGATGTTGATACTGTAATGGTCGTTGTCAATGCACCTCTTCCCATTAGTCTTACTGTTACGCAAACTGCCTCAACAATATGCAATCCCGGGGATACGGTAACGCTAACTGCAGGCGGCACAGGAGCGCTAAGCTATAGCTGGTCTCCTAATTATAATATAAGTGCAACAAGTGGCGATACTGTGGATGTATATCCACTTGTAGATACTACCTATACGGTAATAGCAACAGATACCATTTTTGGTTGTACTGATACAACCACCGTAAGCGTGACTATTAGCGCTGTTCCTGCAGTAGCAGGTTTTACAGCAGATGTTACGCAGGGTTGTGATTCTTTCACCGTTCAATTTACCAATACCTCCGGGTTTGCCATAGGACAGATGTGGACATTCACAGGTGGAAATCCGGCAAGCTCTATTATGCCGAATCCTTCTGTAATATACAACACTCCTGGTAGTTATGATGTTACATTAAAAGCCCTGGGATGTGCCGGTGATGATTCAATGACGGTGTCTGGATTGATCACAGTAGGTACGGGTGTAACCGCTGCACTTACTACGGATGCTGCTGGTGATTCGGTTGTAATTAATGGAACCGTTGTATTTACAGATACTTCTTCATTAGGAGCATCAACATGGAACTGGAATTTTGGTAATGGAGCTACGCCTCTTACAGCCAATACACAGGGACCTCATACAGTTTCTTATGACTCAGCTGGACAATCCGTAATTGAATTGATCGTTTCAGACGGAGGATTTTGCGCTGATACCACACTTTCTTATACATTAACTGTTTATCCAATGGTAGGTATCAATGAATTAGCTGGTCTCAAATCCTTAATTCTCTCTCCAAACCCAACTACCGGAGCATTGAATATCACTTATGACATTAATGAGCTAAAACCAACTTCAATCAAAATTTACAATGTGATTGGTGAGCTCATCACTGAAATAAGCAAGCCTGGCGTTTTGTTGAAAGGTGAATATAACTTTGACCTTTCAGCTCAGCCGGATGGCGCTTATTTCGTAAAAATTGAAAGTGGTGATCGTGTGGTTACCAGGAAAGTGAGTATAATTAGGTGATTAAGTGATTATGTGATTATGTATTTTAACAATTTAATTATTATTAGTATTATGAAAAAATTTATTCTTAAAAACCCAGCGATTTTATTCGCGAGCTTTGTACTGGCGCTATTGCTGCCGGGCTTGAGCTTTTCACAGCTTTCAAACGTATTGAGTGAAGATTTCTCCACGGCTGCAGATTCAATGCCCCCGGCAGGATGGGATACAACATGGGTTAATGGTAATCCTACTTATGATAAGTGGCGATTTAATAATCCTACTCCAAGGAGTTTCAGCGCCCCAATTGCTGTACCTTTTGCTATCTTTGACAGCAAATACAATGATTGCCTAAGTAGCTGTATCCCAAATTGTATCTGCCTTATCGCTAAAGAGGTTATCCTTGAATCTCCTCCTTTTGATGCTTCATTGCTAGATACTATCCGGCTTAGCTGGGATCAGAGTTTCTGGATAAATACAGGTGTTACTATCATTGTAAAAGCTTACAACGGTTCAGCATGGATAACTGTGTGGGATACTATGGCAAGTATGGCTTCTCCCGTAGATCAACAAAGAGCAGTTAATATTTCCTCAATTGTTGCAGGAGCTTCAAATGCAGCAGTAAGGTTTGTATATACTACAACAGTATCAAGTGATTCATACTGGATCATTGACAATGTAAAGATCGATGCAACATGTGCAGGGCTGCCAATTGCAAATTTTTCATCAGATTCTACCCAGGGTGTCTGTTCCCTCAACGTCCAGTTTTCCGATTCTTCTACCAATACTATTGGATGGAGTTGGACATTCGGGGGGGGAACACCTGCAAATTCTACCGCACAAAATCCAACAGTAACGTACAGCACTCCGGGAACTTATGATGTTACATTAACAGCTTTCGGCTGTGGTAGTGATAGTAATACGATTACTAAAACCGGACATATATTTGTAGATGTTTGTGTTGGTATCAATGAATTAATTGGTTTTGAGTCGTTAACCGTATCTCCAAATCCAACAACGGGAGAATTAAATATCACTTATGATATCAATGAGGTAGTACCAACTTCAATCAAAATATACAACGTGATTGGCGAGCTTATTACAGAAACAAGCCAAACTAACGGTTTATTGAATGGTAATTATAGCTTTGACCTGGCTGCACAGCCGGATGGCGCTTATTTTGTAAAAGTTGAGAGCGGAGATCGTGTTGTTACCAGGAAAGTGAATATAATCAGGTGATCAAGTGATCAAGAGATTCAGAACTGCTGACCTGTCGTAAAATAAAATGTCATATTAAGTTGGCAATTGGCAAAAGGCAGTTGGCAAGTACACATTTTGCCAACTGCCTTTTGCCAATTGCCAACTTTTTTATTAAAAGAAGAATTTTCATATTCTGCAAAAAAAAGGGATTTTTGGAAGTCCTGATTGTGTAGTAGAAATTCTTTCCCCGTCCTCTATTGAAGTGGATAGGTATAAAAAAATGGCTCTTTATGAAAGATTTAAGATCAAAGAATATTGGATAGTAGATGTAGCAAATAAAGCTATTGAGATTTTTACATTGGAAGACGATAAATATAAGATTTTTTCTTTTGCTGCTGAAAAAGGAATTATAAAATCAAAAGTTATTAAAGGATTTAAAATTGAGATATCGGAAATTTTTGGATCATTAATGAAAAAACCAAAAACTATGAACTAAAAAATGTAAGGGTTTATGCTGTTTCCTGTTGTCAATCTAAATTGGTTGTTGGTTGTTGGTTATTTGTTATAGTTTTTTAGTTTTTGGTTGTGGTTTTTGGTTTTTTGGTTACTGGTTGTCGTTGAGCATTAGAAATCTGGGAAGTGCATTCGTTCCTTTCATTAAAATTGTGTATAGAAAATACTCCCACTTATCCAATATTTACAGGTAGTATTCGTGCCACCACTCCAGCCCTTGATCCGGCAGAATGGCGGCACGGTAGCTTAAATTCGGAGTTACTTATATTGGATAGAATGATAATATTTCCATTTCTTTTCACCTTTTTTGATGTTGTAAAAGTCAGGGCAGGGGATGATGTGATCCTTTCTTTTTGGTCGTCTTGCCTTATCCCGCCTGGGATCAAATTCATAAGAGAGCGATAATTCATGGGAGCCTCCTGTCGAAGGCGCTAATTGAGATATGGTGACGTCATAGCTGTAGCCCATAATAAAATGCTCGTATTTAAAACCAAGCAGGAGAATAACTGCATCATGGTTTGCATATCCTTTTTTATAATGCTTGAAGGGTAAACCCCTGTACCATACAAATCCCAACATCACAGGATCATAATGGAAATACGCTCCTACATCCAATTGGTCAAATTTACCCTGGGCCTTATACAAAATAACCGGGGAAATAGTTGCAGGTCTGTTTGTGTTTTTGATAGGAATATTAGCGCCAGCATGAACTGAAGTTTTAATGGGCAAGGTACTCTCTGCCTTTAACAATGATTGATTTGGTGTATTGAGATGATGTGCTGCTACTCCCAACCACAATTTTTTAGAATATATCAAAAATCCTGTTGAAATATCAGCATAATTAGTTGCTTCAACGTATTGGTTGATATAACTTCCTGTACTGCCATCATTTTCAAAGGAGCTGCTGAATTTAAGCTCGTTATAGTTAATATCACGAAAAGTATATCCAAACTGCAATCCTGGTTTGAATATTATTTTTTTTGACAGATCTATCTTGTAAGAATATAGCAGGTTAATGTCGGTTGAAACAAGGCTGCCGCTGCCGGATTTATCAGTGGTAAACAAAATTCCAACGCCACTATTATAAATATCCAGGTTATGGTCAAAAGAGCCGGAGTATGTTACATAAGATCCTGGGATTGAAGGCCACTGATTCCTGTAATTCAAAATGATCCTGGATTGGCTGGCGGTTCCTGCAAAGGCAGGATTTAGGTATAGCGGTGCTGCGTAAAATTGGGAAAATTGCGGGTCTTGAGCTAGACAATTGATCCTGATACTCGGGAGTAGTTGGCAGCAGGCAATTATAAGCAATATGATAATAATTTTTTTCATAGCAATTGTCATTGGTCATTAGTCATAGTCATTAGTCATAGTTATAGTCATTGTCATCTTTGCCCTCAGATCCATCGGATGGCACAACCCACATACAAGCTGAGCCATCCGATGGTGGCCAACCCCAGTCATTGTCACCGAAGCAACGTAACATTCCCCACCCCTTTATACCTTTCTCCATTCATAAATTCCGCACCAATTTTCCATACATATACGTCTTGCTTGCTCAACTCACCCCGGTAATATCCATCCCATCCGGCATCGGCATTTGTTGTTTCAAATATTAATTCTCCCCAGCGATTAAATATTTGCATCTTATAGCTTATAACTCCTGAAGTGAGGGCAATAAATATGTTATCTTGTGGTTGTTCGGGAGCAAATGCATTCGGGATCAGGATAAGTCCTCCCTTTTTTGCCAGGACTTTTTTCGTTAGTGTATCAGAACAACCGTATTGGTTCCTGGCAATTAGTGTAATTATGTATTCACCGGGAAATGTATAATTGTAGTAAGGATTTGCTTCATCCGAAGTGACGCCATCTCCAAAATCCCATAGATAACTATCTGCATTCTCAGATAGATTAATACAATGTACAGGTTCTGCAGGCAGGAAAACGAATTCAGGATTAACTACAAAAGCAGCTATGGGCAGCTCATGCACCACAATAATATTTAGTTTGGTTAAAGTATCCTGTCCCCCTGGTCCATAAGCGATTAATGTTACCGAATATGTACCTTTATCATAGTAAGTATGGGTAGGATCTTTTAATAATGATGTAGCGCCATCTCCAAAATTCCATATATAAGAATCAGCGTAAAGGGTATTATTGATAAACGATACGGTCAAAGGCCTGCAGCCATTGCCAAACACATCAAAGTCAGCTACCAGACAACGCTGATTAATAGTTATTGTGTCTGAAATTATACAGCTATTGGCATCACTTATTTCAACCGTATAGGTTCCTGCACATAAGCTTGCTATGTTTTCAGAAGTAGCGCCATTTGACCATATATAAGAATATGGGGGTGTACCGCCTGTTACAGTCAGGTCAGATGCACCATTACAGGCTCTGTTACAGATTACATCAGTACCTGCTATACTTGCAGTTAATCCTAATGGTTCACTGATAATAACTGTATCAGGGATCACACAGCTGTTAGCATCAGTAATATCAACAATGTAGGTTCCTGCACATAAGCTTGCTATATCTTTAGAGGCAGCTCCATTAGACCAGGAATATGAATATGGAGTTGTACCACCGGAAACGGTCAGATCAGCTACTCCGTCACAGACCCCATTACAGCTAACATTCGTTCCGGCTATGCTCGTATTAAGTGCAACAGGTTCACTAATGTTCACACTGTCTGAGATAGTACAGCCGTTTGAATCAGTGAGATTAACTACATATAATCCCGGACACAATGCTGATATATCCTCTGTATCTGAGCCATCAGACCAGGAAAAAGAATAAGGCATAGTACCTCCGGAAACCGTCAGGTCTGCTGATCCGTTACAGTTACCATTGCAGCTTACGTTTATTCCAACGATCGTTGCAATCAATTCGGGAGGCTCGGAAATCACAACAACAATTGTGGAATCATCACATCCGATACTATTGGTTACGATTAAGGTGTAAGTTCCTGGAGCAAGTCCTGTTACCCAGTGCCCTGTCAATATTATTGAATCCGGACCTATCCATACATAACTGTATGTTGGAGGGCCCCCTCCGGTGATTTGCACCGTTGCTTCACCATCATCTTCACCATAACAGCTTACATCTATCACTGAAAGGTTCTTTACCGTCATTGGATTATTGGGCTGGTTGATATTTACATTTTTTGTTTCTACACATCCATTAAGGTCTGTGACGGTCACAGTATATGTACCGGCACTTAATCCTGTTGCTGTGTCAGTGGTTTGGGGAGGGTTTGTATTCCATAAAAATGAAAATGGCGGTGTGCCACCTGTAGCATTTGCAATCGCCTGACCATCACTTCCATCATAACAGGTTACATGGCTGGGAGGAGCGATATTGACATTTAACTGTTTAGGTTCATTGATAGTGACATTCGCTGTGGCAATACAGCCATTGGCATCTGTAACAGTGACTGTATAATTTCCTTTATCCAGTCCTGAAGCTGTTTGACCGGTTTGTGCGGGATTAGTGTTCCACAAATAAGAATAGGGAAGAGTTCCTCCTGTAACGATCACTGTTGCCTCCCCATCATTTGCACTTTTACAACTTATATTTTTAACAGAATCAATGTTTGCAGTTAAGCCATAAACAGTTATGCAAAACGAATAAACCTGTGATCCTAAAAACGGACAATTATCATCAACAACTTCTACCGTAAAACAATGTGGGGTATTACTGATATGGCTTGTATCCGGGGTCCAGCTAAAGGAGCCTGTTGGCCTTACACCTCCTGATATTGAGAAGCTTGCACCAGGTATCCCCTGGTTCCAGCTTAGGGTTAATGTTTGTGCAGTATCAATGTCGTAGCTGTTTGTAGAAAAGGTGATCAATTGTCCTGCACAGGCAGATGCGGAAAACGACCCGGAACTATCAATACCATCCAGCCAGGGAAGATTATTGGCATTTGGACAATCAATCACCCTAACCTGAATATCGCGAATTACACTACCAATGAACACACCGTTTCTCCATTCTTCAACTTTGACAGCTAAAACAGTTACTTCTAACATGGCAGGCGTCATACAAATATCGCCTGTAAGGGGATCAATAAATAAAGGTGGTGTAGAAGTAAGAGGATTTACAGCAGAATAACCGCTAAAATAATCCACAGTATCACCTGCACCGGGGCCTGTTGAAGGTGTGATCAAAGAGTAAACCAAAGAATCACCATCGGCATCAGTTGCTCCATGATTGAAACAATAAGATTTTCCTATGCAGATAAAAGGCACGGGATTATTTGAAAACACAGGAGAATTATTACAGAATACCCAGGTATTATCAAGAAGTGTTTCAACATGAATATTTTCCGAACCGGGATTGTTAATGGTCGTGATATCATAATTTCTGCAGCATAAACTATAGCTCAAAACCCAGTCGCTGCATTGGGCTGGTAGAATAACCACTCCCTGATAAATGTATTCTTCAGCGCCAGGATAACTACCTCCGCTGCATACTGTCTGGTAGGTAGTACATATCGGGGTGATTTCTTTTACAGAGACGAGACTAAGGCTTTCAACAAAATTCTGGCCGCAGGATACTGAGCTGATATTCACCCCCGGGCTGCCAGGGGCATTAATTCCCGCACAATCCCTGTAAAAAGCAAGTGTGATCTGAAAAGTATCTGCTCCCAGGCATTCATAGGTAAGGTCCATACCCATCGAATGCGTAGCTTGAGCATCGTAATTTTTAAAGCAAAAGAATGCTAGCAATAAGATATTTGCAATATGAATGAAAATGTTTTTCATATTATTGTGTCAATCTGTTCATATATTCGTGTGTTCACGTGTTCACGTGAGCACTTGAACACTTATTTAGAATTTAGCAGTGGGTAGTTATTTTTTAAATTATACTTAGCTGCGGGCACTATCAGGTCATTAGGTCTGTGGATTTTCTTCTTCTCACTCATATTGGATTTATGTCTCCATAATATCACAGTTCCTGTTCCCCTGTATTTTTCTCCACCCATATATTCAGCAGCTATTTTCCATTTATGAACACCTTGTTTGCATAATTTCCCCTTATAAAGTCCATTCCAGCCCTTATCTTCATTGTTTGTTTCAAATAATAATTTGCCTTTCTTATCGAATATTTTCATATTAAAGCTGATAATCCCAGAGGTAAGAGGTACAAGTATGTTATTTTTTAAACTTTCAGGCGTAAAAGATTTCGGAACAAAAACGAGTCCACCTGTTTTTGCAATGACTTCTTTTGCAACAGTATCGCTGCAGCCATATTGGTTTGCAGCAATTAGAGTAATTGTATATTCACCGGGGAGAGCATAATAATGTTGAGGTTCTTTTTTATCTGAAGTGGTTTCATCACCAAAATCCCATTGATAGCTGTCAGCTTTTTTTGACAGATTTAAACATTGAGCCGGTTCATCGATCAGGAAAACAAATTCGGGATTGACCATAAATTCAGGAGTTGGAACCGGATAAACATTAATTAATTGCATTTCAACTACTGCGTTGTACCCGCCAGGCTCAGTAGCAGTTAAGGAGGCCAAATAAGTGCCTTCTTCATAATAAGTATGTTTTGGATTCTCCTGGTTTGAAGTAACACCATCACCAAAATCCCAGGTGTATATAGTTGATCCTGTTCCTTTATACAGTTCGTTTATGAACCAGATGGTATGTGGCGCACATCCGGATTTCGGACTCGTGATTTCATCCAGAGTACCCGGGAGCGGATTGTGGGGTAAAGAAGCAACAAAAGCAGGTGCTTCAATAGAAATATTATTTGTTGCGATCAGGGATTTACATTGTTTGTTTTCCAGGTATTGAAATTTACTCCGGAAGATCTTTTCACCTGCTACATTATTTCCCACGGTAACATTATATGATATGGAGAATTTATTTTCAGGCGGTAATTTGATCCAGATTATTTCAACTTTTTGATCTTTAAATTTAAATTTTCCTTTTTCTGTTTCGATTGGTGTTACTGTAAAGCCTGATGGCAGTTCCTGCTGAAATTTTCCAATGCGTTCGTTGTTGCCTTTATTAATTATAACCTCAACAACAAATGCTGAACCGGGTTCTGCTGAAGCAGGAATGTTTAGTGATATGTTGGTATTCTCCTGGTTATTTGCCTGCCCTTGGGCAAAAGGTAGAAAAATAAGAATGATAAAAGCGCAAAGCGCATAGCGAAGAGCGCATAGCGAAGAGAACTTAGAGTTATACTCTCTGTATTCTTCACCTACGATTATAGTCTTTAGTGTTTTCATGGTATAATTTTTTTGGTGATATGCTATTTTACGGGCTTTGTGGAGGGGAGGGTTTAAATAGATTTGTAAATGTGTAAAAATGCGTAGGTATAATTACTTAGGTAGTAAATAGTAGACAAGCAGGGTGTTGGGTAGTGGGCGCTTGTATGAAAAAAAACTCAATTGAAAACAAAAAAAATGCCATCCCGCCTGTCCCCCCGAGTACTCGGGATGAAACTTAGTGTCTTGGTGTCTTTGTGCCTTCGCACCGAAGTTCAGCCTACGTAGCCAAAGGCTACTTTGGCGAAGTATGTTGCTTTGGCACACCGGTGTGGCAGGTTTTACATTTTATTATGTTTGCTCTTTCTCTTATCCGGATAGCATTCTTTTCCAAACATTCCTTTTACATTCTGAACTTTCATCTCAATAAGTTTTCCTCCGGCACTTTTACTTCCTTTACCACTGCCGCTACCGCTGCTACTGCCACCCCGGGTGTTTATATTAAGTGCAATAGCGTTTTGAGGCATAGAGGGTATTCTTTTATTTGCAGTAAAATTTTTTTTCTTTTTATTTATAACGCATTGAAATTTACAACCTATGAACAGCACTTCAGAAAAATCTTTGTAAACTTTTATTCTATAGGATATCTTAAATGAGTTTTGTTCCGGAATCCGCATCCATACTATTTTGATCTTTTGATTTTTAAAAGTAAACTTTCCTCCATGTGTTTCAACGGGTAATGCAAAAAAACCTGGTGGTAGTTTTTGTTCAAATCTCGCCATTCCTTTAATGGAACCTTTACGGATCATTATTTCAATGATAAACTCAGATTCGGGGCTTTTTAATTGAAAATTGATCCCGGGTACTCGTAGCACTGCCTGCCTGCTACTTTGTTTTAGCAGGCAGGCGCTATAAGAATAATTTATCAGAACAAGAATATAAACAATGAATATCAGAAGTTTAATCCCTGTATAATTGGCGTTATTTCCTGTCATTGATTTTTTCACTTTGTAAATATTGTGAGAAATATTTATATTAATGTAATTTTTATTTGCAAAATCATTTACTTTGCCTCCTTAATATTTGCAAATTTAAAAAAAAATGATTTAAAAACACAATACTATGAAACGTCTATATTTTAAATTTACTGCCTGCCTGCTATCAGGCATGGTTTGTTTGCTGGTCTTATTGCTACCGGCTTGTGAAAGTAAGGTAAGCTCAGAAGAACCATCTGATTTTCAATACTTATCAGAACAATTTGCAGACCTCCAGATACTCCGATATAAGGTACCCGGTTTTGAGGAGCTTTCTTTGCAGCAAAAAGAGATGCTTTACTATCTCTATAAGGCAGCATTATCGGGTAGGGATATTATTTATGACCAGAATTATAAACACAACCTTCTTGTCAGAAGGACACTTGAGGCAATTGTAGAAAGTTATTCGGGTGATAGAGAAACAGAAGAATTTAACAAATTCATGGTTTATACAAAAAGAGTATGGTTTTCTAACGGCATTCATCACCACTCCGGAGCTAAAAAATTCCTGCCAGACATTACGCCTGAATATTTTTCACAATTGGTGAAAAACGCTCTTGAAAATAAATTCTCTCTTCTTGAAACAGTTGAAGAAGCTGACACAATTCATAATTTTGATCTTTTAGATTTAATTCTTTTAGAAGGTGAAACGATTGAGGATTTCATTGAAAAGCTGATCCCGATCATTTTAGATCCGAGAGTTGACGTAAAAAGAGTGAACCAGAATCCTGATGTTGACATGATCACATCATCAGCCAACAACTATTATGAAGGGGTAACGCAGCAGGAAGTTGAGACCTATTATCAAAATGTTATTGATAGAAATGACACAACTCCCGTTTCCTATGGCCTTAATTCAAAGCTTGTTAAAGAAAATGATCAGATCAAAGAAAAAGTGTGGAAGATAGGTGGAATGTACACCGAAGCTATTGAACAAATTGTTTACTGGCTGGAAAAAGCTTCTTTAGTAGCAGAAAACGACCAGCAAAAAATAGCGCTTGATAAATTAATTGAATATTACAAAACCGGTGATCTCAGGAAATTTGATGAATATAACATTGAATGGGTTAAAGATACGGCTTCAAGGATAGACCTGGTAAATGGATTTATAGAAGTGTATGGTGATGCGCTCGGGTATAGAGCAGCTTATGAATCTGTAGTATCCATAAAAGATTTGAAAGCAACAAAACGTATTGCTGCTATTGCCAAAGAAGCCCAATGGTTTGAAGATAATGCTCCTATCATGGAGGAACATAAGAAGAAGAATGTAAAAGGCATTTCTGCCAAGGTGATCACTGTAGTTATTGAAGGGGGTGATGCATCTCCTTCCACTCCTATTGGTATCAACCTGCCGAATGCTCAATGGATCAGAAAATATTACGGCTCAAAATCAGTGAACCTTAGCAACATCAAGGCTTCATACAATTATCTCACAGCTCATGGCGGGCAGGTTGAAGAATTTTACTATACCCGGGAAGAAATGGAAAGAGCTAAGAAACATGATGTTCTGGCAGATAACCTGCACACCGATTTACATGAAGTAATAGGCCACGCATCCGGTCAGCTTGAACCTGGCGTTGGCACTCCAAAAGAAACGCTCAAAAATTATGCTTCCACACTTGAAGAAGGCCGTGCCGACCTGGTTGCATTATATTACTTTATGGATGAAAAGCTGGTAGAAATTGGCGTGATGCCTTCATTAGAAGTTGGTAAAGCTGCTTATGACGATTATATCAGCAATGGTCTTATGCAGCAATTAAAAAGACTCGAAGAGGGGGATAACCTCGAACAGGCACATATGCGTAACAGGCAGATGGTTGCAAAATGGGTTTATGAAAAGGGTCTTAAAGAAAATGTTATTGAGAAAATAATGAAGAAACAAGGTAAACAAAAAACATATTTCGTAGTCAATGATTACCAAAAGCTCAGAAAATTGTTTGGCCTGTTATTGCGTGAGATCCAGAGAATCAAATCACAGGGTGATTATGAAGCCGGGAAAAACCTTGTGGAGAATTACGGGGTAAAAGTGGACCAGCAATTATTAAAAGAAGTAAAAAAACGATATCGAAAACTTGGTATACCTCCTTATTCAGGATTTATCCAGCCTAAGTTGGTCCCTGTATATGAAGGGGAAAAAATAATAGACGTAACAATTGAATATCCTGATGATTTTACAGAGCAAATGATGGAATATGGGAGGGAGTATTCGTTTTTGCCCTATTATAATTAGTTCTTAGTTTATTGGTTTGTTTGTTATGGTTGGGTGGTTATTAGTTTTGGTTTTATGGTTTTTTAGTTTTTGATTTTGCAAACAATAATATCCTGGTTCAAAACCTGATTAGTAGTGGGTTGCAATTATAAAAAACTAACTAACCAAAACCATTAACCAACTAACTAGAACTTTTAACTAAAAAACCAATAACTAATTTTTTTTCCATATCTTTGTACCCCGTTAGTCAATTTACGATATATGATAAAACACAGAGAGCATGGAGCGTAGCGCAAAGCATCCATCTCCATGCGCCATGCACTAATCGTAAATCGTAAATAGTAAATCGTAAATCGTTCCCGAATACTCGGGATAAATCGTAAATGACAATGGGTTCTCCAAAATACATCTTTGTAACAGGCGGTGTTACCTCATCATTAGGAAAAGGGGTCATCTCAGCATCGCTTGGAAAACTCCTGCAGGCAAGCGGCTTTTCTGTCACCATCCAAAAATTTGACCCCTATATAAATATCGATCCCGGCACGATGAATCCTTATGAACATGGAGAATGCTACGTAACAGATGATGGCGCTGAGACCGACCTGGACCTTGGCCATTATGAACGTTTTTTAGATATTGCTACTTCCCAGGCAAATAATGTTACAACTGGCAGTATTTATAATACTGTAATTACTAAAGAAAGAGAAGGGGCTTATCTCGGTAAAACAGTACAGGTGATACCGCATATAACTGATGAAATAAAAAGGAGAATGTTTCTTTTGGGAAATACAAAAAAATATGATATAATTATCACAGAAATTGGCGGCACGATCGGTGATATTGAATCGTTACCCTTTGTAGAAGCAGTAAGGCAGGTAATCTGGGAATTAGGCCATCATAGCGCCATAGTGATCCATCTTACCCTTGTCCCATTTTTAAAAACGACTGGGGAATTAAAGACTAAACCCACGCAACATTCTGTTAAAACACTTCTTGAGTCAGGGATACAGCCCGATATTCTTGCTTGTAGAACTGAACATCATCTTCCGATTGATATTAGAACGAAGATAGCGCTTTTCTGTAACGTGCACATAGATTCTGTAATAGAAGTCATAGATGCTGATACGATATATGATGTACCAATGCTAATGAAAAAAGAGAAATTGGATGTAACAGTGTTGAAAAAATTAAAATTACATCGCAACAACAAACCAAATACAGAACAATGGCAGCGTTTTTTAAGCAAAATTAAAAATCCAACCAAAGAGATCAATATCGGGCTTGTAGGTAAATATGTTGAACTTCGGGATGCTTACAAATCGATCGTTGAAGCTTTTACGCACGGAGGGGCTGCAAATGAATGTAAGGTGAATATTAAATGGGTACAATCAGAACACCTGCTGAATGGCCTTTCCACCAATCACACCTGCCCGCCAACCAAAAAGCAACATCAAGGCAGGCGGGAAACCAAAGCAAGGCAGGCGGGTACTACGAATAACTTTTTTGAAAATGTACATGGAATACTGGTTGCTCCCGGGTTTGGTGAAAGAGGTATAGAAGGGAAGATAGAAGCAGCAAGATACGCAAGGGAAAATAATATCCCATATTTAGGTATCTGCCTGGGTATGCAATGTGCAGTTATAGAGTTTGCCCGGAATGTATTAAATTTAAAAGAGGCTGCTACCACTGAAATAACACCTGATACGCCTGATCCTGTGATAGATTTAATGGAAGAACAAAAAAATGTGACTAAGAAAGGAGGTACCATGAGACTTGGAGCCTATCCATGTGAGTTTAAAAAAGATTCAAAAGCTTATGCTGTTTATGGAAAAGCAAAGGTCAGTGAGAGACACCGGCACAGATATGAATTTAACAATAAATACATCAAAAAATTTCAAGAGGCTGGAATGTTAACTCCTGGCATCAATCCGGATAACAAGCTCGTGGAAGTGATAGAGCTAAAAGATCACCCCTGGTTCATAAGTACACAATACCATCCCGAACTAAAAAGCACCGTTCTTCAACCTCATCCGTTGTTTGTCGGGTTTATAAAAGCAGCAGTTGAATATGCAAAAAATAATTAAATAAATGGAACAATCAATAGATAAAAATTATATCACCGGCATCGTTCTTATTATGGTGTTGTTTATAGCATATTTTTGGTTCTTTTCACCAACACCTCCACCGGTTGACCAAACCATTACAAGCGATTCAACCTATGCTCCCGGGGAAAAAACTACCCTGCGTGATGAAGTGGGGACGCAGCCACAAATAGCAACTTCTAACCCTTCCGATAGCTATTGGAACCAACAGGATACGCTCAAAAAGCATTATAAAGAGCAATATGGCATCTTTGCTGTTGCTGCTGAAGGAGAAGCTAAAGATATAATTATTGAAAACAAACAAGTTAGGATCACCTTAAATACCAAAGGTGGCAAGGTTAAGGAAGTAATGCTAAAAGAACATAAAACCTACAACAAAAAGCCACTGATCCTCCTTGATGAACAAAGCAGTACAATGGCATTTGAATTTCAAACAAATGCTGCTGCTCGGATTGGTAATCCGAGCAGCAGTAGCAGGACCGGAATTGTTAACCTAAGTGAATTGTATTTTAAAACATATGGTGAAAATACCTTTGTAAATAAAGCTGAAAAATCCATCAGTTTAGTGCTTAACATTTCCCCTAATCAATATATTGAGCAGGTATACACTTTACCGGAAGAGGGTTATTTGCTTAAACTTCAAATTAAATTTATTGGTCTTGACAATGTAGTTAAAAATGAACCTGTTAAATTTTCCTGGACTGACAAGCTAAAAAAAGTAGAAAGTGACCTGAAAGAAAGCAGGTATAAATCAACGTTAAATTATTACTACAATGATGGAGATTTTGACTATTTAAGCGAACGTTCAGATGACCCGGAACAAGAGCCGCTTGATAAACCCCTCAAGTGGATCTCTATGAAGCAGCGGTTTTTCTCTGCGGCTTTTATCTCAGAAAATTATTTCCCAAAAGGTAAAGTATCGAGCTATATCGACCTGGCAGATTCCAATACCGTAAAAACACTTATTGCAAGCTTAGACATTCCTATAGAAGATCTCAAAACGGGAGAAGGCAGGTTCAAATTCTATTTTGGACCCAACGATTACCACATTCTTAAAAACGTTACAGCGGGCTTTGATAACAATGTTGATTTAGGCTGGTGGTTCATCCCATGGTTTAATAAATTACTCATCATACCTGTTTTTAACTTTTTGGAAGGCTATACAAGCAATTACGGTTTAATTATCCTGCTTTTAGTATTGATCATCAAAACGCTGCTTTTCCCGCTTACTTACAAGTCGTATGTATCTATGGGGAAAATGAGGGTATTAAAACCGGAAACAGACGCGATCAAAGAGAAATACAAGGATGATATGAAAGCCGCACAGCAGGAACAGATGAAACTTTTTCAGAATGTTGGTGTTAACCCGCTCAGTGGTTGTATTCCTATGTTAGTCCAGATGCCCTTCTTTTTTGCCATGTTCTTTTTCTTCCCTAATTCCATTGAGCTAAGGCAGGAATCATTCCTATGGGCTCACGACCTCTCTACCTACGACTCTATATATGATTTACCCTTTACAATTCCATTCTATGGATCGCACATTAGTTTATTTACAATCCTGATGACAATTTCTACCTTGGTATATACTTATATTAACAGTCAAGCTATGAGCTCGCAGATGCAGGGACCCATGAAAACAATGCAGTATATCATGCCCATCATGTTCCTGTTCATACTCAATTCCTTCTCTGCTGCCTTAACCTATTATTACTTTCTACAAAACCTGATCACCATAGGCCAGCAAATGATAATCCGCAGGTTTGTGGATGATGAAAAGATAAGGCAAAAATTAGATGACTATAAAATTCAGCATACTACTAAGAAAAAATCAGGGTTCAGACAAAAAATAGAGGCAGCTGTGAAAGGAAAAAGTAATGGTTTGAGTTTTAAGGAAAGGTATTACCAGGAGATGAGGAAGAAGAAGGATAAGAAGTGAAGAAGGTTCAAGGTCCAAAGTTTAAGGTTCAAGGTTGTGGGTAAAGATGACTAATATAGCGTTTCATAAAAAGGATAACATTTAACCTATATTATTCCTAAACTTTAAGATGAAACAAATAAAATCCCAAA
>VRUD01000068.1:0-1150 GCA_019456305.1 Cytophagales bacterium
GGATTTTATTTGTTTCATCTTAAAGTTTAGGAATAATATAGGTTAAATGTTATCCTTTTTATGAAACGCTATACTAGGTATTCTTTCTTGTTTTGCGCTTTATTTGCTCTGTAAATGCTTCTCATCAGCATCATTCCGTCTTTCTTTAAATCATGCCCCAAGGTATATTTATATTCTTTTGAAAAGTCTTTGGTTACGCTATAAATCAATAAAATTAATTTGTAAACATCCTTAAACACCGGTAAATCATAGTACAATGCCATTCTAAATAATTTAAATAAAAAATGGAGGGCTTGCGCCCTCCAAAAAATAAAATCGACCGCTTCGCGGTAAACTACCAATAACAATAAAATAGTTAAATGGATAAATTGATAAATAGTTAAAAAGCCCGAATAGCACGCACAGAGAATGCGAAGGCCTTATTGCCGTTGGACTGGAAACCATTGGCGAAATCCTGCCGCCACACACCGAGGTTACTGAGCTCCGTAGAACTCCAATAGAAGTTATTAGCAAAACCGCCAACATTTCCTAATCCCAATGCATTACCTTGTCCAATATTTAAATACATTAAGTTTAACTCATACATTGATGGCAAATACCAATCGCCATAGGTAACACCCCCAACTGTTACTGCATAATCGGCACAAACTTTTGCTGCAAAATTTCCTGTTTGTAGATCTGCCATTTGCGTTGCTACTATCATTGCCGTATTCATTGCTCCGGCATACAAACCATCGCCTGTAGTTCCAGTATATCTAGGAGTTCCGTTGTACCATTGTATTCCCGCGCTTTGATCGGCGGTGGCGGCTATCAACCCATGACATCCCGATGGGTCTAGATAAAAAATGATACCGCCTTGGTAAGAAGTATCGCCTATTGAAAGACCGCAAGTACTGCTAATTACATTATTAGTAATATCAATTCCTGTTCCAGCTGTAAACACACCTACACTGTCTTGGAAGCTTCCACCACCATTACTTAATGTTACAGTTGTTCCTGTTCGGCTTATGGTTTGTATTTCGTTGGTAACAGAACCATCTACTTCTACAGTATGCGGTCCTGCAACATAACCTAAAGTTGCAACACCTGTAGAATCTAACTGCGTATCGGTATCTACTGTATGTGCTCCTGCAACAAATCCTAAAGAAGC
>VRUD01000068.1:1250-25213 GCA_019456305.1 Cytophagales bacterium
TACTCCTGTAGAATCTAACTGCGTATCGGTATCAACAGTATGTGCTCCTGCAACAAATCCTAAAGAAGCTACTCCTGTAGAATCTAACTGCGTATCGGTATCAACAGTATGTGCTCCTGCAACAAATCCTAAAGAAGCTACTCCTGCAGAATCTAACTGCGTATCGGTATCAACTGTATGTGCTCCTGCAACAAATCCTAAAGAAGCTACTCCTGTAGAGTCTAACTGCGTATCGGTATTAACTGTATGTGCTCCTGCAACAAATCCTAAAGAAGCTACTCCTGTAGAATCTAACTGCGTATCGGTATCAACTGTATGTGCTCCTGCAACAAATTCTAAAGAAGCTACTCCTGTAGAATCTAACTGCGTATCGGTATCTACTGTATGGTTGTTCCAATTTGCAGTATCAATAGCAGTAATTCCATTGGCAAAAGATGCTCCAAAAACAGGGTCGGTTTCGGTAACTGTTTCTGCTGTTTTAGCATGCAGGGCATAAGGCACTGAAAGTAGTTGAGAAGTGCCCATCAACTGGTAGTTTGCACTGCCTGTTTCGTCCATCTCAACTTTTGCATAATGGGTGTTGGCTCCCCAGTTAATTGTGGTGAAATCGCCTGAAACTACTGTGCCATTTCCAATTTGCAGGGTAAATAAACCGAACTGGTTGGTGGTGTCACTGTGTGTTTCAGCATATTCAGACGTCCCTGTGGGCGAACCGCTCAGAATAGTTATTCTTATGGAAATAGATTGATTTTGTAAAACATTTCCTGTGTTGTCTCTTGCTACTCCCTGATAATTGATGCTTTGGGGCACCTGGGCGAACGTTCCTAACGCTCCGAGCGTTAGGAACGCTGCTACTGTGAATGTTAAAGTTAATTTTTTCATAATAATTTTTGTTTTGTTAACCCGTCAACTGACGGATTGGTGGTTAATTTTAGGGCATCTCTAAAAACTACATATTTTTTAAAACACACCCCTTGCCCCTCTTGATAGAGGGGAATGTATGGTGTAGTTTTTAGAGATGCCCTTTAGAAATTGTTAATTGAGTTTTTGAATTTTATATGAATTGATTAGTTTGCCTTTTTCTGTTGTTATTTTTAAAAAGTAATTGCCTGGGGCATATTCTCTCATATTGAGTTGATAGGTAATAACAGTACCGGCAATTTTTTCATTTGTTAATATTTTTCCGGTTATATCCATTAATTCAATTTTCAGGTTTGAATTATCAACAGGACCGTTAATGCTGATCTGTAAAGTATTGCTAACAGGATTAGGAAAAACTGAGATATTGAAACCCAAATCCGGGTTCTCTTCTATACTTGTAATATCATAATTTGTCTGATGAAATCCCTGTGTGATGATGTTATTGGTGTTTGAGACAGTTTCAATTACCGGCTCGCCAATTGTCCAGCTTAATTGGGCATTGGTTCCTGTATAATGGTCGCCTGAAGTGGCATAAACTTCCGGTGCAATGGATTGACTTATGCCTGTAAAACAGAATAGTATGCCCGATAGAATTAATAATATTTTTCTCATGGTTTTATATTTTTGTGGTTGAATTCAACAAGATATAAAGTGCAAAAATACTAAAATAATTAACACCAAAAATTAATTTTTCCCGGTACTTTCTTCTTTATTATTTATCTTATCATAAATAAGCACTGCGATGATGCTGATGGCGCCAATTACTGATAATGATACGAATAAAATATACGCTTCCATAAAATTTCATTTTTTGTTAATAAAGATAAAACCCAATAATGCTATAATGAAAGTTGCTGTCATTCCCCAAACAAACAATTTTAATTTAGAAAAATCTTCAATCTTTAATATTGTACTCAACACTACTCCTCCAAATACGAGTTTAGAAACATCAAGTAAATATTTTCCGATTTCTTTTCTCATAAATTATTTTCCGAATTATACGATGCAAAGCCCCGCACATAAATCAATGTATGTTGTACAAATTTATGTGCTGATAAAATTTATGTGCGGGACAAATATACGTAATGTTTTTTATTATTATGCAAATTAAAGCGCGTGGGCAAAAAAACAAAATATTTTTCTCTTTATATTTCCACGTAATTTTCAACGGAGTAGTAAAGTCACCCGATTTTTATATTCCAAAAATTTGCCCTATTGTTTATAACTCGTTTATGGATACCACGTTATGGTTGTAATACAGTCATTTTTGGGTGGATCACAACCATAAAATGGTATATTATATGGGGATTATGGGCATCTCTAAAAACTACATATTTTTTAAAACACACCCCTTGCCCCTCTTGATAGAGGGGAATGTATGGTGTAGTTTTTAGAGATGCCCTTATGTCAAAATATGAACCACCTTCTTGGTCTTAAAAAAATCTTCTTCAAAATAATCGCATAGGTTGTAAACCTTGCTGCTATATTCGTCTGACCACTTGCCTTGTTTTTTCCCACCACGTAGTGGTCTGACGAGGGTTTCCAATTGCTTCAGTTCATCTTCAAAATCTCCGCCTTTTAAATAAAAGATACCGTTTGTAATTGCAGGTTGATGATTGTCAACTGTCAATTGTCGACTGTCAATTAGATTTTCTACCGATTTATAAAATAAATCCAACCTTGTCACGCCTCTTCCAATTACAAAATCATATTTTTTTTTGTTCGGATTATCAATCTTAGAGACGCCCAAATTGGGCGTCTCTTTGCCCGGATTACCAATCCGAGCTACAGTTGCTTCAACATTCTTTAGTTCTAACCGGACAATTATATCATTGACTGCTTTAATCTTCTTGGCAATAGAATCAATGAGGTGAAAGTGAGACTCAGGGAACAAAATTGCCAGCGGTAAACCAGGAAGTCCGCCTCCGGTACCTACATCTAAAATTTGGAAGCCTGAAGAAAAACAGTTGGCAGTTGGCAGTTGGCAGTTGGCAATTTTTGCAATACCCAACGAATGAAGTATATGCTTAGTGTAGAGATGCTTAATATCTTTTCGGGATATAAGATTGATTTTAGTATTCCAGTTATTAAGTAAATTAGCTAATTGGGTAAACTGCTTTATTTGGCGGGTATTTAGATTAGGGAAGTATTTTAAGATTATTTCCAAAATAATTAATAGTATCGGAATTTCAATGTTTAAATGAAATTTATATTCAAATCTATTATTTGTGCTCTTAATGAACAGCTACTGGGCTCTGGTTACTGGGTTCTGGATTATTTGCTTTCGGCAGGCAGGTTGGTAATTCTTTCTGACAGTAATCACTACCTTTACCCAGCAACCAGTACCCAGTAACCAGCAACTAACTTCTTAATTTCACTTCAATATATCGAGATTTCATCCCGAGTACTCGGGAGAGAAACTGAAATTTATATAGAGTCTTTCTTATGTTTGACCATCTCATAGAGAAGTTCACGGCCACGGTGGAGCTGGGCTTTTATAGTACCAAGAGGAGCATTAAGCTTTTTAGCTATTTCATTATACGAAAGTTCCTGAAAATATCTGAGCTCAATAAGTTTCCTGTATTTAGGAGGAAGTTTGGTCACTACTTCCTGTATAATTTCAATTTTTTGGATCTTTATCGTTTCTTCCTGTGGGTCAAGATCACGGTCTTTAAGATCCATACTTTTTTCCTCTCCTGAATCATCGGTAGGTGAAGAATCAATGCTGTAGGTGCTGATCTTTTTTTTCCTGATAAAATCTATACAATTGTTTGTAGCAATTTTAAAAAGCCAGGTACTAAAGGTGAATTCGGGATTAAAAGAATCCAAACTTTTAAATGCTTTTGCAAATGCTTCAATGGTAAGATCTTCGGCATCATCTACATTTCTAACCATTTTTAAAAGCATGTGGAAGACTGGCCCCCTATACCTGTTCATCAATTCGGCATATGCTTTTTCATCACCGGTTTCAATTGCCAGGGTTATCAGTTTAAAATCCTGTTTTGCTTTTTCTGAAAATTCTTTATCTAATTCCATCTGGTATTTTTAGAAAACAAAGCAATAGCTCCTGTAAAAAGGTAATAAACAACATACACTGGTTCTAGCAGTGGGATCAAATACCATTTTGTAGTATCACCAAGTTTTTTAATTATTTGAGCAAAAGTAAATAAAATTAATGAGGTTCTCAAAATAAAACAAACTACTAAGATCAACAGGAATTTTTGTGATATTAAAAGCCCAATAACAGAAATATAAAAAAAGAGTTGTGAAATTAAAAGCAGTGTCAATCTTATCTTATCTGTCGTGTTATAGTATTTCCCAGCCGCAAGATGCCTCTTTTTTTGAATAAACCACTGGTGAATGGTTTCTTTGGGCTTCGATGTTGTTTGACTTTCTTTATTGATGGCGATGGAGATATTAGCGCATGGCACTTTACGACATGTTTGATTAATAAACAGGTCATCATCTCCACCGGTTATTTGCATATGCGAGGCAAAGCCATTATGCTTTATAAAAAGCTCTTTTTTGTATGCCAGGTTTCTCCCTACACCCATATAGGGTTTGTTAATTAAGGCAAATGAAAAATATTGTATCGCTGTATAAAGTGTTTCGTACCTGATCAGGCTGTTTAGCATAGCGCATAGCGCATAGCGCATAGCCCCGCCGGTAGAGACGCCCAATTTGGACGTCTCTACCGGCGGGGCTCCCGGGTAACTCGGGACGCTATGCGCTTGATAATATTGTGAATAGCCAAGCACAATTTCTGTACCATTTGAAAACTGCTTTTGCATTTCACTGATCCAGCGCTCACTTAAGGGCATACAATCTGCGTCTGTGAATAATAAAAGATCATGTTTTGCTGATTTGATGCCTTGCGTAAGTGCATATTTTTTGGGATTCATTTTTGGGGGTGTTTTATTAATTCTAATAATCTTTAGGGGTTCAAAATTTTGAACCCCTGCTTCGATCGCAAGATTTTTTACATAATCAAAAGTACCATCATCGGACCGGTCATCAACAATGATCATTTCATAATTTTGATGATCCTGTTTTAGCAATTCGGGTAACAGTTCTTTTAAATTTGATAATTCATTATGGGCACAAACTATTACTGACACAGGCTGAGTGGTTGAGTGGTTGAGTGGCTGAGTGGTTGAATGATTAAAGCTTGCCAGCCGTGAAAAAATAAAAAGTATGTAATAACATTGTATTGTAACGCTGGCAATAAATATATATAGAAATAGTGTTTCCATGATATTTTAATATAATTTGGGCTTTTGGTAGATCTGAAAATTTGCCAATCCCATTTTTTGCAAAAAATGACACAAAGAAACCCTCAAAACCCCAAATCCATAGACAAGGCTTCTTTTAAAGTTAATGGATGAGGCTTCTTCAAAGTATTTGGTCGGGCAGGTTACTTCTGCAATATCATAGCCGGCATAAATAATTTGAGACAGCATTTGGTTGTCAAATACAAAATCGTCTGAGTTAGCCTTGTAGTTGATATTCATCAATACTTCTTTTGAAAAAGCCCTGTAACCTGTGTGATATTCAGAAAGCTTTTCATTGATGAGTAAATTTTGAAAAAAGGTTAAAAAACGGTTGGCTATATATTTATAGTAGGGCATGCCTCCTTTAATAGCTCCCCTGCCCAGAATTCTTGATCCTAAAACTACGTGGTACAAGTCATTGGCTATGATGCTTGTTAAGGCAGGTATCAGCTTAGGTGTATATTGGTAATCGGGATGAAGCATGATAATTATATCGGCACCTAATTCCAATGCCTTGTTGTAACAGCTTTTCTGATTACCGCCATATCCCATATTCTTTTGATGTTTGATGATATGTCTGATGCCGAGTTTTTTTGCCACTTCAAAGGTATTATCACTGCTGGCATCATCTACGAGAACTACTTCATCAACGATATCCAGTGGGATTTCCTGGTAAGTTTGCATTAAGGTTTTTGAGGCATTGTAAGCGGGTAGAACTACTACTACTTTTTTGTGATTGTACATTTCTTTAATGAATAAACTTTAATTGTTCCTTTTTGCAATATTAGCTGATCTAAAAGTTTTTTTAACTGAATATTTTTATCAATTTTCCGGGAGTCAGAATACAAATATTCAGCTCCTTTATTTATCATTTCTTTTAAGCTATTATAATTAAGGTCATTATTTCTAAAGACCCATCCCTTTTTGTCTATGTAGTAGAGGTAGATGTAGGAAGATATATCATTACCTACAACACATTTTGCTGAGTGGTTGAATGATTAAAGCTTGCCAGCCGTGAAAAAATAAAAAGTATGTAATAGCTTTGGATTACAATACTTGCAATGAGAATGTAAAGAAAAAGAGATTCCAATATATTCGTAAGTTAAAATTCACATTTTAGTTGGTAATTTGTATACAATATAGTGATCATTCTCAAATATTGATTTGTAAGATAGTTGGGGTATCGGATTTTCAAAATAAGTTTTATTAATAAATAAATACCTGCAACCCTTTACGATCAAGCTTTCGATATTAACAACATTTAATATTTCGTCATTATCCAACGTCCATCCTTTTCGGTGCGTAAAATACAGATCACGCGGATTTGCTCCCCCGTTTATTGCAATCAAGTCTGATTTTGCAGAAAAATTATCAGCGATAGATTCCAGTCTTAATCTATAGACTTCTGTTTTTTTAATTCTAAAATCATGCTGCCAGGCAGCAATCCCTGATATTACAATTACTGTGAGAATTAATTTTGCTACCCATTTTACCTTAAACCGGAGTATTGCATAAGCTGCCATTAAAGTCATTATTACAGTATATGGAATTATATAATAGCTATGATGAGCAAAATAGTAACCTGCTTTTGTCATAAATATTGAAAAGAACAAAGTAGTTATGATAAAAATATTAATAAGTAATTTGTTTTTTTTAATAAAAGCAAATATGATCCCCATGATAAACATTCCAAAACCTACATAATTTAATGCGTCAAAATAGAATTTTTCTGCTGCTTGATCAAAGTGTGTTACCAATTCTTTAAATCCATGGATAAATGATGTACCCATGTAAAAATGCCAAAATTCATATTTGCTTACCAAATAAGGTACCCAGTAAAAATACCAGGACGAAATAATTACCAGTGCCCCCGATCCTGCTAAAACTACTGAGAGCTTTCTTTTAATTAAGATGTTTTTGTCAAACAGAGGAATACATAAAATAGTTAAAAGATATATAGAGGGAATTTTTGATAAAACTCCTAATGTAGCAAACATAAAAAACAGCAATAATCTCCAGTATGTTCCATAATCAAGAAATTTGAGTGCATAATATATACTTATCAAAACAAAAGAAACGCTAAATGTATCAGGCATGATCTTGCGTGAGTAATTAAACCAGATAGAGCTTAATAAAATAATTCCTGCATAAAAAGCCAGCTTGGGCTGAAAATATTTTTTTATTAATAAGTAAAAAAAATATACTCCTATAGACGATACTACCAGGTTCAGTAGTCTGCCGTACCAATGAGCAAAGCCAAATAATTCGGATATTAAAAAGATCAGATAATTTAAAAGGGGAAATTCCATACCCGTAATTCCGGTTTTTTCCCCTGCCATATCCACTCTTGGATACAAAATATTTGAATCAATTTCAAGGAAGTTCCTGGCTACCATATTTACAGTAACCTGTCTCCAGCTATGAGCGCCTTCAAGAGGAGGGTTTGTGATCCCATAAAGCCTGATAACAAAAAATAGCAATACCCAGAATCTAAAATCTGTCAAAATTGTTTTGCTATATTTTGTAAATATTTTTCCCATTTTTAAATTCTTAAAACTCATGCAGTCTTTGAGCAATATTCAATCTTATTGCAAGAGATATAAAAAAGGTTTCGTTATCTCTTCTATCCAAATCACTGTCGAGCTTTCTGTATATCTGTTTGAGATCAATAAAGAGGTTGTGCCTGACCTGGTATGAGATCGTAAGATCTGCAAAAAGCAGGTTTGTTTTTATACCTTGTGCGATTTTATTATTATATTCTTGTTCATGCGTTGCATAGTTCAACAAAACATTTCCGCCCCAATTAGAACCGGAACTATCAGTTCCATAAGTCGCTGAAATTAGTTTACCAACAATTTGTAATTTACCAATGGGTTGATAACGAACGATGGCAATTACTTCCCTGAAATTAGCTCCCAGCGGATGGGCTAATGGCTGGTTATAGTGAGTATAGTTTGTAAAATTATTGAAATGTGCATAAATGTAAGGTCTTGCAATATTGGTTTCCAACTGCAGGTCAAGGTTTGAAATACCTGCAACATCAATATATTTCAAGCCCATTTGAAAAGCATGTTTGTTTCCCCACCAACCTGTACTATCCCTACCTGGTCTTATTTCCTTCAATAAAAATTCATCCAACACAACTTGTCCGTAAAAAGAGAAATGTTTGAGAAAATTCCACTTGAAATCAATGCCCATAAATGCGTTGTCAGGACTGCCTAATTGCTGCTCTACCGACCTGTAAAATATGACCGGGTTGAGATAATTAAAGTCAAATTGTCCATAGTAAAGCGAATCTTCTCTCCCAAAAACAATTGATTCGAATAAGCCAATGTTTATGTTTTTAGTGATATTTACACTCAAATGATGTAAGGCAAAGTATTTTTTTGGTACTATAGTATTACTGGTTTTGAATCTTCTAAAGTCATATACCATTTCTGCAAAAATATTTTGATAGTTGATCTTCCAGACATTTGTAATGAGCTTTAAAAATAAATAACTGCTGCTATAATCAGACAGGATCAAAGACCGGTATCCGTTTCCGATAAAATTTTTGTCATGACCAAATTGTACGCCAATATTTTTAATGATGTTGAAAGTAATATAACCCCGTGCGGTTAGGAAGTCTACGCCTGTTTTTTTAAATCCTTTCCAGAACCCCTCCCCGGGTACAGCTTTAAAAGTATCTATTCTACTTCTGACATAATCGGGAAATCGTGCCTGGTTATCAGCCATAAAAGTATAAAAACCAATTTTATTATTGATCATACCTCTTAGCTCTATACCTCTGGTATTGATAAAATCAATTTCATTTATCAGATCACCTATCTGGAAATACAAGACAGGATTGACATGAACATCAAAATCCTTATTATGAAAATGGAAAAGGTCTGATTTTTTTTTGTAGAAAAAGTTGAAGATTGGTTTTTTGCTGTCGTTGTTTGCTTTTTCAGTCCATTCCCAGCTATCATTTTGTAAAAATTTCAGATTAAACTGGTCTGTTTTGGATATTTGCAGGGGATGGGCATACTCATCCCCTACAAGTATAAATAAACTATCAGCAAATGCAGCAATCCCTTTTCTTGGATATGGTTTTGCAGCAGTGTGAAAGCCATCGGAAAATTTACCATGCTTAATTTCATACCTGTCAATAAGATGATAATAATCGCTATTCACAGGAAGGTAGGTACTTTGGCTAAGTACCCCGTTAGACCCCATTAGAAAAAAAATGATAAAAAGAGGTTTGCTTACTAACAAAAAAAAGTATATTTTATAGCATTTACTAATATTCATAATACCAATAAATAAAAAAACTATTATTATCTGCAAATATCAAGTAAAATATTTTAATTTTTATTAGCAATCTCAATTAAATAATTACCTTTGCCCTACCTAATACTAGTACCTAGTTGCAAAAGTAATAGTAATTAAAGGATGTTGTTTATCATCTTATACATAATATATGGTCATCCACTTCGCTATAATTCAGTTGTAGCTCAATTGTAATCCAATTAAATTAGTATTGTATGACCACGTGTGACAATGTTTAATCTAACAAAATATGACCTTTATTTATACAACTAAGTACTAATAATTAAGTCAAATATCTATCAACTAACAAAAACAGGTGGTACACATACTATCCCAAAAGAATTCCATTGCTAATCATTTTTTAGCCGAATTAAGGGATGTAAAGATTCAGCAAGACAGCATGCGTTTTAGAAGAAACCTGGAAAGATTGGGAGAAATATTTGCTTATGAAGTTTCAAAAGAATTTAAATATCAGAGTAAAGAAGTAAAAACGCCTTTAGGTACGGCAAAAGTGAATCTATTGGAAAATCAGCCGGTTCTTGCTACAATACTCAGAGCAGGAATTCCTTTTCATCAGGGTTTGCTGAATTATTTCGATCAAGCTCCAAACGCATTTATTGCAGCCTATCGCCTGCCCGGCCAGTCCGGTGGGGAAGAAGATAGCAAAGATGATGTAAAAATTGAAGTTAAGGTTAACTATAACGTATCGCCTGATATAAATAATAAAAATTTAATAATTATTGATCCAATGCTTGCAACAGGTACTACCATCGTTTTAGCACTTAATGGCTTGTTAAAAAACGGAATTCCTGCCCACACACACATCGTTTCAGTATTAGGAAGTAGAGCGGGTATAGATTATTTACAAAAAAGTATTAAAAATTTTACAATTTGGCTGGGTGATTTTGATGAGGAACTAAATAAAAAGGCATATATTGTACCCGGATTAGGGGATGCAGGTGATCTGGCTTACGGATATAAAACATAAAAAATTGCGTTCCGGGTACTCGGGACGAAATCCGAAATGGGAGAAAGTTTTTATTATATTTTACTGATTGGCGGGATGGTCGTATTGCTCGGTGGCGGTGAACTGCTCGTTAGGGGAGCCAGCAAGATTGCCCTGAAGTTGAGAATGTCCTCATTAGTTGTTGGGTTAACAATAGTTTCATTTGGCACCTCTGCCCCTGAATTATTAATAAACATCCAGGCTGCGCTTGGTGACCTTCCTGATCTGGCCATGGGCAACGTGGTAGGGTCAAATATTTGTAATCTGACATTAGTATTGGGAGTTGTTGCCTTGATCTTGCCTATCAAAGTACATGATGACAGCATAAAAATAGATTGGCCGGTGATGTTTTTTAGTTCAGTATTACTATTTTACCTGATCTGGTATGATGGATATGTAAATAAAGGAGAAGGTATTGCCTTTTTACTGATCATTATTGGCTATACATCTTTTTTAATCATCAGGTCAAGAAAGAAAATTAAAGAAAAGGAAAGACCAGACCCCATGTCAGAGATTGAAGGACAAAAGTTAGGTTTTGAAGAAAAGTGGTGGGTGGATATTGTCTTTATTGTGATGGGTTGTTTTGCATTATTCTATGGTGCAGAGTGGCTGGTTGAAGGAGCAAAACATGTAGCTGCTGATTTTGGTATTTCAGAGCGGGTTATCGGCATCACAATTGTTGCATTTGGTACAAGCTTACCAGAAGTTGTTACCTCTGCTATTGCCGCTTTCAGGAAAAATACCGATATGGCAATGGGCAATGTGATCGGATCAAATATATTTAATATTCTATCCGTTTTAGGAATTACAAGTATCATTAAAGATATCAGAGTACATGAATTCATCTTAAATGAAGACATGTGGGTGATGTTAGGGATAACTGTACTGGTCTTACCTATGATGGCGACCAGAAAACGTATTTCCAGATTTGAAGGTGCCTTTTTGTTATTAATATATTTTTCTTATATTATTCTAACAGGATCAGGAATCAGACCTATCGCGGGTATTGTTGATTTATTTAATTAAACATATCGGAATTTCAAAGTTTTGGCTTGATTTTATGGTTTTATGGCTATATGGTTTTATGGTTTTATGGTTAGATAGTTAATTTTTTATTAGTTAAGCTTATCTGTTGGTTAATTTCTTTAGGTAGTTTTTGTAATTCCCCAAGAATATGACAATATTATTCATTATTAAGCAGCTTTCTCACTTTTGACTTCTCGTTCCAGTCAAAAGATTCTTTTACAGAACCCTGACTGTAAGTATTTATTTTGCATAATTTTAACAATTTAAACCATAAAACCATCCCGAGTACTCGGGAAAACCATTTATCATTTTATCATCTTTTTTAATCAACTTATGAAATTATGTTCTGTATTTATCTGATGGGAGAAAAGATTGCAAATTATGCCGCAGTTTATTTTGGCAGCATGGGGAAATTTATTTTTGGCCCTGCTTTCGGACTTGCGAAATTACACCCATTAGAAACAGGTATACTTACTGTACTTGGAATGATGACCACCGTATTTGTAATTTCAATAATAGGAGAAAATGTTAGAAAATGGATCATCAAAAAAATTTATAAAGGCAGCAAACCCGGTCAACCTAAAAGCAGACGTATAAATAAAATATTGAAAGCACATGGACTTAAAGGCGTTGCATTTTTAACTCCCCTTTTATTAACCCCAATCGTGGGCACTATTCTTGCCCTTTCCCTTGGAGATTCAAGAAAAAAAATTTTTGTTTATATGCTTATTAGCGCTGTTTTCTGGTCAATCGTATTAACATTTCTTGCCTATCAATTTAAAGAATTATTTATTTACTTAAAAGACTTATTGGATTTTCCTGTTTAGTTAAACAAGAGATGGCAACAGGTTTAGAAAACTTATGGATATACAAGCTGTCCGAAGATCTTGAAGTAAAGGTCCATGAAGTGACAAAATCATTTCCGAGGAATGAGCTTTATAGAAGTGTTGATCAGTTGAGGCGTTCATCTGCATCTGAAAACATTGCTGAGCACTATCACAAAACAACAACGAAGGAGAAATTTGGTTTTTAGTTTTTAGTTATTGGTTATGGTTTGATAGTTTCTGGTTATAGTTCTTTAGTTTGCAGTTCCAGGCTTTATACCATAAGTAAGATGGACAAACCAATAAACTAAAACTAATAACTAAAAAAACTAAAACTAAAAACCATTAACCATTAACTAAGATGTTTTGGCAAATATTCCTTCAATCATCTCAATTCAGTTGCATTTGTTACTTGAATCTAAGTGATAATTCTTTTAATCTGTGAATCTGTGGCTTTTATTTTCATGCACTTTTGGTCAATGAGCTTACTTTTCTGATATTAACATCACATTGTTCTGCCTGATATAAGCCGGTTGTTTTTTCCAGATTATTTTATACAATACATCTGATTCATTGTTCAATAATACCTTATACCAAGGATCTGGTTCATCTTTCCATAATATTTTATACCAGATATCATGATTACCAATTACTTTTACTTTATGTCCTTTTTCAACGCTTTCAACTAATTCTGAACCGGCTGCAGGAGCACGCATGATCAGGCTGTTATCATTTTTTATAATTGCAAATGGATAATTTTTTGACAAACTAATAACATAATATACAACGCTCAGGTAAAGTATAAAGGCAATGCTATAGGCTAATTTTATCTTTTTTTTATGTAAACCTTTATAAATAAAGAATGAAAAAAATATAACCGCAGCAAAAATTAAAACCACAGAGAAGGTAGAATAATATTTTAGATACACCGAATAAAATACTTTCCATTCATCAGTTTCCTCATAGCCTTTAAGTTTATATTTTTTTGCCAGATCTTCCATCCTTTTCAACACCTTTTTATCTGGATTTTTTAAGTAGTAAACGTTGAGGTAAAAAAGTGCCTGGGCGTAATCATTTAACCCTTCTTTGATGTATGCCATTTTTAGCAGCATTTGAGGCGTAAACATTTTTGATTGCTCGAATATTTCTTCATATATCCGGTATGACTCTGTATATTTTTTTTGGTCAAATAAAGAATCAGCTTTGGGGATGTTGGAAACAAAGCTGTTACCAAATGATTGAGGTAAAATTATGAAATCAAAGATTACCAGCAATATTAATAATTTGATGGTGATGTTTTGCATTTAATCTGATAGTGGTTAACTTTGCAACAAAGTTAATAATTATAAAATTTTGAACCTTCAATCTTAAATGAAATGATCCGGTAGCTCAGTTGGTAGAGCATCTCCCTTTTAAGGAGAGGGTCCTGGGTTCGAGCCCCAGCCGGGTCACAATTTATTTTTTGATTTAGTGATCAAAAATCACTAAATAAATATTGCCCAGGTGGCGGAATTGGTAGACGCGCCACTTTGAGGGGGTGGTGGCCTTCGGGTCGTGGGGGTTCAAATCCCTTCCTGGGCACGATATTCATAGCGATGAATTTATTTAATCAAACCTCAATTTTAAGCCCATCATAAGCCAATTCTATAAATTCCGGTAGTTCCTTACTTATTTTTTGGTGCAGGCCTAAATTATGACTCATATGGACGAGATATGCTTTTTGTGGTTTTAGCAATTTTAACAGATCCACCGCCTGCTGAAGCGTAAAATGTGAAATGTGTTTTTCTTTCTGCAAAGCATTTAGCACAATAACTTCTGACCCTTTTACCTTTTCCAATTCCTTTTCGGAAATATAATTTGCATCAGTAATATAGGTGAAATTCTGAATGCGCAATGCTATTACCGGTAATTTATGATGCATCACTTCAATGGGCTGAAACTTTGCTCCTTCAATTTCAAACTCTGGGTTCCCGGGGTCAACCTTGTGAAATTCAATTTGCGGAATACCAGGATACCTGCGATTGGAAAACACATAAGCATATTGTTGTTTAAGCTGCTGAATAACTCTTGGAGAAGTATAAACAGGCATAGCGTGCCCTTGCTTAAAGTTAAAAGACCGCACTTCGTCCAACCCCGCTGTATGGTCCTTATGTTCGTGGGTAATGATCAAGGCATCTAGCTTATCAATACGCTCGCGCAAAACCTGCTGCCTGAAATCAGGGCCTGAATCTATGATAAAACTCTTTCCATCTATCTGAATATGGATTGATACCCTTAAACGCTTGTCGCGATAATCAAGTGAATTACAAATTTCACATTTACAGCCAATAACTGGAATGCCCTGGGATGTGCCGGTACCTAAAAAGGTAATCTTCAAACTGTTATATTAATTTGGTAGGTTATGACAATGACTATGACTAAATACTTTTCCGGGTTAATTCGTAGTACAATTGCTTATTTTTTTCGCTTAACCGGTTTGTATTAAGTGGTATGGTTTTCATGATTTCAATAATAGAGTTTATCTTTCCCTCTGTCGTATAGAAGTCGTTCACTACAGCCACTTTTTTGTCAACCAAAATACAGTAGCCTGTTTTAAAACTACCACGCTCATAACGCAAATCATAGTTTGACTCTGCAAATAATCCTTCAATTTTTTTTAGAAAGTGTTTTGTATATTTTATATCCATTGTCAAAGTCATTATCAATTATCAACTGCCTTCCCTATCCATTTTTTAACGATTTTTATCAATTGATCAAAATCGATGGGTTTTTGCAGGTAGTCGTTAATGCCAACAGCTCTGAAATCATCCATTGTGAAGTTCTTTGCATTACCCGTTATAGCTACGATAGGTACATCTGCCTTTTGTTTATCAGAAAGTTTCCTGATAGTTTTAGCACATTTAATACCATCCATAACCGGCATGTTTATATCAAGAAGAATAAGATCAATATTTTCATTGTTTAAAGCGGTTAGTACTTCTTTACCGTTTTTAACTGAAGTGATCTCAAATTTCTCAAATTGAAGAACATTTTTTGTTAAGGTTTGTATGACAGAACTATCTTCTGCAATAAGTACTTTTTTGGGATCTAACATATTTTTTAGTTGTATTTTGTTAAATGTAACAATATACGCTATTACTTGGTTTCAGGTTTTATCTTCTATTAAATATTAAGTATTCCTTTGTATTTGTCTTTATATTCCTTAAAAGCATCATTGAGATACAAAAAATTTCCTTCAAAAATATCCCAATAGGCTCGTTTCTCACTACGGGACAAGTCATAATCTTTATTTTTCAATTGCTTTTCTATTAATTCAGCATAATCAGCTACTTTTTTTATCCCCAGTGTCCCGGCATTACCTTTAAGCGTGTGCAAGTTACTCAAAATTATATTAATATCCCTACCCGGTTGAATTTTTTCTAAATAATGCAAAGATCTATTACATTGCCCTAATAGCTGTCGCGCCTCTTTTTCAAAATCTTCGTAAACTTTTTTTATCATTTCCATACCACCATAATCTTTTAGTTGGTTCAGGATATTCTTATCAATAACGGGCGTTCCCTCGCTATCGTTCTTCCGACTATAGCCGGGAGTAGTCCTCAGCTTTTCAATAGAGTTTGAAACAGCCTTTTTATCCCGGTTAGAATTGATTAACCGGCTTTGATACTTATTACTCCTGCCCTCCTCTCTATTAATATGTTCACTCCAGTATTTAATCTTATTAATAAGTGTTTCAGAAATAATAGGTTTGGCTATATAATCGTCCATACCTGCATTAATGAATTTTTCTTTGTCTTCTTTCATAGAATATGCAGTCATAGCTATGAAAACAGGGCAACGTTTCTCCGGGAAAGCCTGAAATAATTTTCGGATTTTGTTAGTAGAAGCTACTCCATCCATTTCAGGCATCTGAATATCCATTAGCACTATACCATAATTACCGGTTTTTACCTTTTTAATTGCCTCCATACCACTGAAAGCAATATCTATTATACAACCGGATTTTTCTAATATTTCAGAAACGACCTTTAAATTAATTTTATTATCATCAACAAGCAAAACTTTAGGAATCTCCTTTAACCCTTGCAAAATAGTGGAACTTACGCTGGGCTGGAGAGATTGGGGTAATACGAGTTCTTTAGCCTGATCCGCCTGAAAAGTAAACCAAAAATTGCTGCCGGCTCCTGGCTTTGAAGTTACACCAATATCGCCTCCCATTAATTTGCATAATCTTTTGGATATAGGTAATCCCAGGCCCGTTCCCTGATAAAACTTGGTTGTAGTGCTGTCTGCCTGGATAAAGCTATCAAAGAGCTTAATGAAATTTTCTTCTGCAACTCCTATTCCTGTATCTTTTACTTCTATTTGGATCAAATAACTGCCATCAGGGATGTTGTATTTTTTTCTATCTGCCTTTATACGGCTTGAAAGTCGTTTTACTATGATCTTTACACTTCCCTGATCGGTAAATTTGATCGCATTTGAAGTAAGATTAGAAAGAACTTGCAATAGCCTGGATTCGTCTACTTTTATATATTTGGGCAAATTTGATGATATATGATAAGAAAAATCAAGATTTTTCTCAGTAGCCTGCTGTAAAAATAATGAATGTAACTTTTCAATTGTATGGGAAATAGCGATAGATGTTTTATGAAGTTGCATTTTACCAGCTTCTATTTTAGAAATATCAAGAATATCATTTACAATAGTTAAAAGTGTGCTGGACGATTTCCTGACAGTTTCTACATATTCCTGCTGCTTCTTATTAAGTTCGGTATTTTTCAGCAGGTCAGTCATGCCAATAATGCCATTTAAGGGAGTGCGGATTTCATGGCTCATGTTTGCCAGAAATTGTTCTTTTAATTTCAATGACTTTTCAGCTACTTTTTTATCATTGATAGCTTGTTCAGCAATTTTTCTTTCGGTGATGTCTAAACATGATGATATAAAACCTTTGAAAGTACCATCAGGGTCAAAATAAGGAGCGCCTGTATCTAAAATCCATCTGTATTCTCCATTAAAGGTTTTAAGTCTATAGGTAATTTCAAATTTTTTCTTTTTCTTTAATGCCATTTGGGTTGTTTCAAGGCAAATATCTCTATCATCGGGATGGATGTTATTTATCCAGCTATTTGATATTGATTTTTGATCTTTTTTGCCTGTAAATTCAATCCACTGGTCATTAAAAAAATAAAAATCAGCATTAGCGTCAGATATTTTTAACAATACGGGTATATTATTAAATATGGTTCTGAAAAGTGATTCGTTTTTCTCTACTATTTTCATATTTTTTACTTGTTATAATACTTCATTGCCTGCGGCAAAAATGCTTTAATTAATAATATTAACAGCGTTGTTGAAAACTTATAAATATTCGTCATATTGGGGTGTAAATATACGAAAGAAAATTGAGTCCCCTCTAAAAAGTAAAAAATTGAAAAGAAATCGTTTCTTCCCGAGTACTCGGGAAGAACCAAAAACACTTTTTAGAGTGGACTCAAAATTACAATGAAAACTTTTAGAAATATGAATACTTTATTCTAAATTTGAGGAATTGATATAATAGGGTAAATGACAACAAAAGAAAAGGCATATAAAACTATATCTCAACTCGTTGAACGCTTTGACGAAAATATTGATACTTACAAAAGGAGCGGCTATAACGAAACTCAAACCCGGGTGGATTATATTGACCCTTTCTTTGAAGCATTGGGTTGGGATGTCCACAACAAGCAAGGTAACTATGAAGCGTACAGAGAAGTAGTTCACGAAGCGAAAGTAAGAGTTGCCGGAGCTACTAAAGCGCCCGATTACGGCTTTAAATTACCCGGTGGGAAATTTCTTTTCTTTCTCGAAGCAAAAAAGCCATCCGTCAACATAAAAGGTGATATTGCACCTGCCTACCAAGTGAGAAGGTACGGCTGGAGCGCCAAACTGCCCATTGCTGTCGTTACCGACTTTGAGGAGTTTTCCATTTACGATTGCACCAACAAACCAAAACAAACCGACAAGGCATCAGTTGCACGCATACAATATATTACCTATAAAGATTATCTGCAAGAATTTGATTTTATCTGGGAGACCTTTTCAAAAGAACGCATCTTAAAAGGCAGCTTTGACAAATTTGTACAAAGCGATACCAAAAAAAGAGGCACTGCAACGGTTGACAATGAATTTCTAAAGGAAATAGAAGAATGGAGAACATACCTGGCTACTACCATAGCCCTCAGAAACGAAACACTGAGCGAAGAAGAAATAAACTATGCAGTGCAAAAAACCATTGACCGCATAATATTCCTTCGTATTTGTGAAGACAGAGGCGTTGAACAATACGGCAATCTTAAAAATGCCATTAAACAAGGCGATCTGTACAAAAACCTTTTTGAACTTTTCCAAATAGCCGATGACAAATACAATTCCGGTCTTTTTGACTTCAAAGAAGATACTACAACTCCCAATCTCGTTATTGACAACAAAGTGATAAAGAACATAGTTCAGGAATTATATTACCCTCTTTCTCCCTTTGAATTTTCTGTTCTGCCTGCCGACATCTTAGGAAGTGTTTATGAGCAGTTTTTGGGTAAAACCATCCGGCTCACTAAAGCCCATCACGCCAAAATTGAAGAAAAACCAGAAGTGAGAAAAGCTGGCGGAGTGTATTACACGCCCAAATATATTGTGGACTATATAGTTGAAAACACCATAGGCAAACTCATACAGGGAAAAACTCCAAAGCAGGTAGAAAAGATAAAGATTTGCGACCCCGCCTGTGGTTCCGGTTCATTCCTAATTGGTGCATATCAGTACCTGCTTGACTGGTATCTGAAATACTACACAAACCTTTTAAAAAAGACAGAAAAATCCCCCCTTCAGGGGGGAAGATTGCCGAAGGCAATCAGGGGGGTGTTAACCCCCGAAGGCAACCTGACTACAGCAGAGAAAAAACGAATCCTGCTCAACAACATCTTTGGCGTTGATATTGACGCACAAGCCGTAGAAGTAACCAAACTGAACCTTTTGCTCAAAGCATTGGAAGGCGAAACACAGGCATCTATTGGCTACACATTATCTATGTTTCACGAAAGAGTTTTGCCCAATCTTAAGGACAACATTAAATGCGGGAATTCTTTAATTGGAAACGATTTTTACGATACCCAGCTTGACCTTTTCCCGGAACAAATTAAAAAGATAAACGCCTTTGATTGGGAAAACGGTTTCCCGGAAATTTTCAGGCAAGGAGAGTTCGATGCGGTGATTGGGAATCCACCTTATCTAATGGTTCAACCGCACAACACGGAAGCGAGCATTTTAGATTACTACAGAAATAACTACCGTGTGGCTGAATTCAAAATTGACCTATTCCACATGTTCATGCAAAAAGGGATTTCGATTTTGAGAAACTTTGGATTGTTTGGATATATTATTCCATCATCTATTCTTAACAATGTTTACACAGAGACATTGAGGGAGTGGATTCTTGAACACGTACTACTCAGAAAGGTTTCTATTGCAACCGAGAAGGTATTTGCTGATGCAGACGTCTACTCAGTTGTTATAACTGCGGAAAAAGAAAAGAATAAGGATAAACGCAACAAAAATCTTGTTGAAACAACTTTTGAATTAGAAAAAGCAAGAACAAACGAGAACATATCCTACTCCAATGTAAGGCAGGAACGATTTAGCCAAGCCAATGGAAAGGTTTGGAACATTTTGATTTCTGAAACTAATGTTGGTGTCATCGCTAAAATCCAGCAGAACAGTGAACCGATGTCAAAAGTAGCTCAAATCAATAGGGGATTAATCACAGGTGATAAAAAGAAATTCTTTGCTAACAATAAGGTCAATAAGAAATACAAGCCGATTCTGGCTGGAGGCGATGTAAAGCGATACTACTCAAACGAACCCGCTCAATATGTTTTGTTTGAAAAACCTCCTAAGTCTGGTGGCTGTTGGGATCCAAATGTTCATTTAGCATCACGCAAAATAGTCATAAGACAGATTGGCACGAAACCAACTGCAACACTTATTGAGAAGCCTTACGCTGTCACCGGGAACATATTCACCATAATGGCAGATGATCTAAGCACTGAGAAGTTCATTTTGGGAATACTCAATTCAGCAATGATTGTATACTTCTGGAGGATTATGTTCACAGACTTTAAAAACTCATTTCCCCAAGTGACTATTTTCAGCTTAGGGCAAGTACCGATTATTAACATCAATGAAAGGGACAAGGCTGCCAGGAAGTTGAAAGAGAAAATCGTCCAACTTGTTGACAACCTCCTAAACCTCAACAAAGAACTACAAATAACAAAGCTGGAAACCCAGCGCAAGCAACTCCAAAGAGCTATTGACCATGCGGAAAGGAAGATTGATGAATTGGTTTATGAGCTTTATGGACTTTCAAAAGATGAAATAAAAATTGTGGAGGAATCACAATGAAAAAACGTTTATTGATCTTGACTGGAGCAGGTGCTGTTATAGATTGGGGAGCAAATACAACCCCACAAATTACAGATGCTATTATTAATGATGATGCTTTTAAGACAATAACTGAGAAATCTTTTGGTAAATATATTTATGAAAAGTTAATATCATTTTACCATAAACAGCCTGAACTCGTTAATTTCGAAACAATTCTGAATTATATTGAAAACCTTCATACCTTTTTCTTTAGCAAATATACAAGAGCAGTTAACAAATTTAGAAATGCAAATCCTGTTTTTTTCAATGTAAAGGATGATATTTATACCGAAGCACTTGATTTTTCTCGATTATATGAAAAAACAAGTAAAGGTTTTGTTCCTCATGTAAATGGTAGGTTTGGGAATTTTTACTGGAATGATTATCACGAATTCATTGAAAAGGTTTATTTGCATTACATTAACCTTATTGGAGAAAGGATAAGAGTTTATTGTTCTGGGGAAGAAATTTCTAAGAAAAGTGACTTAAATGATTCGCTAATAGAATATCTTAAATATTATAAAAGCCAAGATTATATTATCAGATATTATACTTTAAACTATGACAGACTACCTGTAATAGCATCAGGTATGGAATTCTTTGAAGGATTTACAAATGACGTTTTTGATGAAGAAAAAGTTTTAAATGATACTAATTCTGACTGCTATTATAATCTTCATGGTTCCCTACATTATAAATTTCATTGGGAAAATGAGATTAAATTTTGTCAATTGCCTATTCAAAAAATAGAATTATCTGGATTAAATAAAGACCTTGAAGGAAACAGTCTATTAAATTCCCAAATGATTTTTGGGCTTAAAAAAGCTCAACAAATTTTCGCCTATCCTTATTATTTATATTCAAATATGTTTCTTAAGGATTATGTGAATGCTGATGAAATCCATTTTATCGGTTATTCATTTAATGATGCTCATTTTAATTGTTTTTTTAATTGTCAAACAAAAGCACAGAAAATATTTATTATTGATTATTTTAAACAATTTGAAGATATAGATTTTGATTCAATAAGTTTTACTGACAGAAAGAGAAATATTTTTTTAGGGCCAGATTATACTCCTTTTGAAGAGCTTAAATCTAAAATAGATATTGACAAAACTTATGTATTTGTCAAAGGTTTTAGGAAGTATCTGGAAAAACAGAATTATACCTAATTTAATTTCATAAACTCAACAATTATGCCCGAAAACCAAAACATAGAATGGAAATCATCGTGGAGAGATGAATATTTGAAATGGATTTGTGGTTTCTGGGCTTTATGGGTTGAGCGAGGAGGAAATCGAAATTATAGAAAATTCATAATGAAATGTTTAGCATAAATATTTTAAATTTGTAGCCAGATATTTTTTAATAAAATGGAGATATTTTTTACTGACAAAGAGATACAGGATTTGCTCAATGAAAAGAAGCATCTTGTAGTAACATTGGATGACCTTTTACATAACATGAAACCCAAAAAGGGGCACAAACAAGCGGAACAATTTATTAAAAGAACAGATGGTAGTTCTTTCGTTTTAAAAATCAGGGTAAGTAACGAAAACACTTTAGATTTTTCAGCTATTTTGGGCTTTGTGCCAGCAAACAGAACCAATACTTTCTTACTTCGTAGATATAACGGCAAAAGCCACGAACATCGGAACAGATTAGAGAAAGAAGTATTTTTTTATGACTTTCATATTCATACAGCAACAGAACGTTATCAAAGAGAAGGAGCAAAAGAGGAGCATTACGCTGAAACAACTGATAGATACTCTAATATTCAAGGGGCATTAGACTGCTTAATAAAGGATTGTAATATTGAATTACCGCCTAACTCACAGGTAAATATACAATTTAACTAAATGGAAATAAAACGAGTAGAAAAAGAATTTAAGGAAAAAGTTTGTAATGAAATCCGGTTAATGGAGGAAGGTGTTGACCGTTACAGGATTTTTACACCCTTTCAATTTGGCGATGGAGACGCATTTGCCATTGTTCTTAAAAGAAATGGAGAAAACTGGATTTTATCAGACGAAGGGCATACTTATATGCATTTAAGTTACGAAATGGATATTGATGTACTTGAAAAAGGTATACGTGCAATAATTATAAGTAATACCCTCTCAAACTTTGGAATTAAAGATATTGAGGGCTCACTTATTGCAGAACTAACAGACGAAAATACCGGAAATGCTTTTTACAACTACATACAAGGTTTAGTAAAAATTACAGATGTAACTTATTTAAGCAGAGAAAGGGTAAAATCAACTTTTTTGGAGGACTTCAAAACTTTTATGGAGGAAAGAGTTGCTGAAGAAAGGTTAGTGTTGAATCATCATGATGAACAACACGACCCTCAGGGAAAATATCCAATAGATTGTAGGATAAACAAAATGGAGAAACCTTTGTTTGTTTTTGCCGTTGGCAATGATGACAAATGCAGAGATACTACAATTAGTTTATTGCAATTTGAAAAATGGGGCTTACCGTTCCACTCATTAGCCATTTTTGAAGATCAGGAATCAATTAGCCGTAAAGTATTGGCTCGATTCAGTGATGTATGTGAAAAACAATTTTCGAGTTTAGCGACTAACAAAGAAAGAATAGAAAAATATTTGAAAGAGAACATTACGTAATGCCCCCGCCTATTCTGTCCGTCCCCGCTATGGACTACCTTATAACGATAAAATCATGTTTTGGAACGAAGGACAACTTCCCGAGAACTGGGCAGTTGAAACCCTGATAAAAAAGCATCCCTCAAAGCCTTATAACCCTGATATTGCCAATGCTTTTTTCAGAAGCGGGTACATAGAATCCTGGGGAAGAGGAACCATAAAAATGATTGAAAGATGCACAGAAGCAGGAGTACCTACCCCCTCTTTCTCTTATGAAATGCTGGGTATTTGGGTTGAGTTTGTTAAGCAACTTCCCAAAGATGTTTTAACGAAAAAAGGATTACCTAAACATCTTATTAAAATTATATTATTTACAGAAAAAAATGGCAGAGTTACAAACTCAGATGTGCAAAGTATTTGTAACATAACAAAACGTACAGCTACAAGGTATTTCCTGTTTTCGTCATTGCAACACCCGGAGCAAAAAATCAAGTCATTACCCAGCGGCAGAGTTGCTGCTGCTCTCTGT
>VRUD01000069.1 GCA_019456305.1 Cytophagales bacterium
TTGGCAGTTGGCAGCGGCAGTAGGCAGTAGGCAATTAGAGAGATTGCAAATATTTTAGTTGGTTTTTTCATTATAAATGGGTGTCAGGTAAACAAACAAGCAGCAGTAGGCAGCGGCAGTTGGCAGTCCTGCCTCCTGCTGCTGCCGCTGCCAACTATTTTTCTCCAATCCATGTGATTATATTTTTCTCCAATAAGAAAAGAGGAATTGCCCCATTCTCAAGCACTTTATCATGAAATTCTTTTACATCAAATTTATCCTCCAGCTCGGTTTCGGCTTTTTTTCTTAGTTCTTTGATCTTCAGCTCACCGATCTTATAAGCCAGCGCTTGTCCGGGCCAGGCGATGTAACGATCAATTTCAGACTTGATATCCAGCTCGGAATTAGGGGTATATTCTTTCATAAAGTCAATAGCCTGCTGCCTTGTCCATTTTTTATAGTGTATTCCGGCATCCACAACCAACCGGCAAGCTCTCCATATTTCAAAGGTCAGTGCGCCAAAATGCTGGTATTTATCTTCATACATGCCGGCTTCGTAACCCAAATGTTCGGCATACAATCCCCACCCTTCTACAAAAGCGGTTATATGCATTCTTTTTCTGAACCAGGGAATTGTTAGTTCCTGGTTAATGGTGATCTGTAAATGATGGCCCGGAACTGCCTCATGCAAAGCAAGTGCGGTCATGGTGTATTTTGGCCGGGAAGGCAGGTCGTAGGTATTAACATAAAAGTAACCTGGCCTTGAACCGTCTTCGGGCGGTTCATAATAATAGGCCTGGGGAGCAGATTTGGCACGATAAAGCTCAAGCTCTTTCAGATCATATTTTGCCTTTGGAAGCCTCCCGAAAAGACCGGGCAATTGCTTGTCCATTTTTTTCAAAATATCCCTGAAACCATCCATTAAGCCATCTACTTCAGTATAATAAAATTTGGGATTTGTTCTAAGGTCTTGTATAAATTCATTCAGCGTACCTTTAAATCCGATCTCCTCTTTGAGCGCTTCCATCGCTGCGCTGATCCGCTTAACCTCTTTCATTCCCAGGTCAAATATTTGTTCAGCCGTCAAATCTGTAGAGGTGTGCTTCTTAACTGCATATTTATAATATAAATCACCATCAGGATTTGCCCATACACCTACATCTTTCCGGCATTTTGGTAAATATTCTTTTTCAAGAAATTTCTCTAATTTTTCATAAGCCGGTACTATATTTTGTTCAATGATCGTGGTTAGTTCAACCCTCAATTTACTTTTTTGCTTAATTGTGGAGGACTCAAACAGTGAGTCTGGTTTTTTAAAAGGTTTCATAAAGGGACTTTCTTCTGTAGGTATATTTTTAAAGCCTTTTACCTGTTCCAATACTTTTTCCACTATTATTTCAGGGTTGGTATATCCCTTTTTAAGGCCTTCTCGCATATTATCGATCAGGTCATCAACCAGTTTTTCAAAACCTTTTAAACGGGCAAAATATTTTTCAAAATCCTTGACTGTTTTAGCAGGCTGAGATTCTATGATCTGTGGAAAGCTGATATGGAGTCCATCCTGCTGGGTCAATGAGGTATAATGCCGGTTAAATTTTTCAGACGCAACCTTCTGCTCTAGCTTTTGGCTAAACAGGTCAAAGTTTAGCTTGTTAGCCACGGTTAATTGGTGAAGTTCCAGGGCTTTTATTCTTTTCAAAAAATTTCTGAGAGAATCAAATCGTGCATTTACGGCTGCTTCTGAAATATCGGTCAATTGATCATCGTACCTGTGATCACCATCGTAGGTCGCTTTTTCCGGAAAATTACGCAAACTATATTCCTGGTAATCGCTAAATATTTTAGCAATCGCCTGGTTGGTTGCCTCATCCTGTTCTGATGTTTTTTGATCATTACATGCTTGCAGAAGCATGAATGTGGAAGCGCATAGCGCGTAGCGCATAGCACGTGGCGCAAAGCGCATTAAGAATAATGCTATTTTGGTATTCATAATATAAAATTTAATGGTTACTTGGTTGCATGATTACGTGATACAAATTTCCCATTTAAGATTCCTTAGAAAGGACCAGCATCTTTTCTAACGCTCTTTCGAATTGGTCTAACGAATGAAACAGGTTCTCATAAGAATCAATGACAAAGTATTTCTCCTGGAATTTTTCCTTTATATAAGGAGAATTCAGTATTTGAGTTACATCAAAAACGTACTTAGGAGGCTCATCACTTAAGCAAAAGTCAGTTTCCCCATTCGAAGACAAGATCCCGGCGCCATAAATTCTCAAAGGGTTCAAAATTTTGCCCCCTTTCCCTTCTTCATTAATTAACCCAAACTCAACCGTAAACCAGTAGATACGGGATACCAATTCTATTGCCCAATCATTGTCAATATGCTTCAGCGCTATAATACTCAACCCTTGCAAGAAATCACAGAAAGGCTGGTTGCTTAATAAAGGTACATGTGCAAATACATCGTGAAACATATCCGGTTCCTCAAGGTAATCAAGCTGGCTCATTTTGCGCAGCCAGGTAGTAGCCGGGAATTTCTTTGTATACAATAATTCAAAAAATATCTTATCAGGAACAATTCCCGGAACGGCTTGTAATTCCCAGCCTGTTAATTGTCTTAATTTTTTATTAACTTCATCAAAATTGGGGATTTTTTCCTTCTTGAATTCCACTTTTTCCATGCCTTTTAAAAATTCAGTCGTGGCTTTGTCAGGCAGGTTTTTCATTTGCCTTTCAAACAAGATAGACCAGACTACTAAATCCTCTTCTGAATATTTTTCATATTCTTGTTGGATGAATATTTGTTCCATTTTTTCAGAATTATTTTTTTTTTGGATTTAGGTTTTGGGATTTATTTTGGATTTTGAGCTTTGGATTTGGGATTTTATTTGTTTCATCTTAAAGTTTAGGAATAATATAGGTTAAATGTTATCCTTTTTATGAAACGCTATAATAGTGGGGGTTTTCTTAGTGCGCCACACCGATCATATCCTCCAGCCTTTTGGGCAAATGCTTTTTAACCCAATTATCATAATCACCATCAAAGCCGGATTTTTGTTGATATTCTTTAATTCGGCTTTTTAGCTCTTCTATCTTTTCTATGGAAAGGAGGTTTTTATTTTTGAGGCTTTCGGCAATTTTATCTATGTCTTCTGCTACAGCCGCCTCTTGTTTTCTTAACAGATCCTGGTAATCATCTTCCTGCCAGTCAAGGTAGTTGTCCATCACCCGTTGGGAGAGTTCACGCCCATGTTTTAGAGATTCATTGATATTGCCCTTGCCTGTAACGGCATTTCCGAGCGCAAAAACATTTTCATACCCTTCTATCTGGCAGTTTTCAGTATCTTTTAGGTTAAATACCTGCTCTTTGGCAGGAATTCCTTCAATCAATTCGGGTATGCTGCCAATAGAAGATATTACTAAAGGCGATTTGATCTCAACATCACTATCCGGAATTTGTTCAGCTTTTCCATTTTCTATTTTAGTCTTACAGAACTTTAAACCTGCCAAACGACCATCTTCAACAATCTTTTCCAGGGGCATGTGACATTCTTTTACCCGGAACAAAAATTTTGTTTTAAAATTATTCAAAATTTTCTGTCTTACGTTTTGTGCTTTTTCAAGCTGTTCAGGGGTATCTGTCTGCAGAGGTGATAAGGGCATGTCAATGATTCGCCTGCGGTAGTACAGGGTACAGCCTTTTACACCCAGGTCTGAAAGGGTCAGTCCAAGATTTTCAAGCACTTTGTCGATGCCCCTGTCGAGTGTGAACAGGTCTGTTTTATGCCCTTTTTGCTCAAGCGCTTTTTGTGTTGTCTCAATCATTAATATCTTTAACACATCAATGGAAGCCAGCCCGCCACCAATTACAATGGCATCATCATGAACATCAAACTGTTTGCCGTCATAACCGGGTTCATGATAGTGGTTAAACCAATAAACAAGGGGATTTTGGTAATAGAGCCCTTTATCAACGAAATTATCAATTCCTTCAATAGGAAGCAAACGGTCATTCCAGGCGCCTGTTGCAAGGAAAACCGCGCTGAATCCCCAATTTTTTGCTACATCTTCGAAATTAATATCTTTTCCCAATCTTACATTGGGGACATACATAACATAGGGATGCTTTATTTTCTCATTAACCTTCTCCTCTTCTTTATTTCGAAGCTTGACGTGCCACTTGGGCAATCCATCTTCAATTTTTCCGTAGGGAAGTACATTTTGTTCAAAGACTACGGAGTAAATTCCTCGTTTTGATAATTGATATGCAGCTTCTGAACCAGATACGGCTCCTCCGAATATGGCTACGAAATGTGTGGGATGTGTCATGATTTATGATACTAATAAAAAAATGCTAATATACGAATGAATACTAATGATACTAATTCTTGAGAAAATTCGAAATTAGAAATTCGAAATCCGAAACTCAAAGTTTCGAGTTTCGAAATTCGAGCTTCGGATTTTCTTAAATTCGTATCATTAGTATAAATTAGTATATTAGCATTATATTTTCATCTTAATACAGACAGGAAATTACTCAAAATAATATAATTCGCAAATTCGTATTGATTCGTTATTCGTTGATTTACTTTACTTCCCATGTATTTCCACTGTTCAATAGCTCATCCATATTTTTAAACTTCGCCTTTTCTTTGCTCTGTTTAATCTGCTCGTAGATCAAATCATCATAAGTAGGAGCTTCTATGGCACGGATGATGCCTAATGCAGCAGGAAACTCAGGCGGATTCATTCTTATAAGCATTGCGTGAAGTGTTGGGTCGGATTCATGCGCGTCATGGACTAAGATATCGTCAATCCCATTTTCACTAAGATTGACAACCTCAAGCTTGAGCCCATTCAAGCGAATTCCTTTATTCATCTCTTGCCCAAAGAGCATTGGCTTCCCATGCTCAAGATGTAATTGGTTGTCATCCTTGGTTTCTTTTGATGTTATTTCACCAAAGGTTTTATCATTGTAAATAACGCAGTTTTGCAATATTTCAATTAAAGAAGTTCCCTTATGCCGGGCAGATTCAACAAATATCCGGGTCATCAACTTTGGGTTTGTATCAATTGTACGGGCAAAAAATGTAGCCCTGGCGCCAATGGCAACTTCACCGGCATTAAAGGGCCTTTCCAGAGAGCCCATGGGCGTAGATTTTGTAATGAGCCCTGTTTTTGAAGTAGGAGAATACTGACCTTTGGTTAAGCCGTAAATCTCATTATTAAATAAGAGAATATTGATATCAACATTTCTCCTTAACACATGGATAAAGTGATTCCCCCCAATAGCCAGGGAATCGCCATCGCCTGTAATTTCCCAAACGCTTAGTTCAGGATTGGCAAGTTTCACTCCTGTTGCAATGGCTGGCGCCCTTCCATGTATGGTATGAAAACCATAAGTATTCATATAGTAGGGAAACCTTGCAGCGCAGCCAATTCCTCCAACAAAGACAAAATCTTCCTTCTTTTTACCTAATTGAGGCATAGCATTTTGCATTGCTGAAAGAATGGCATAATCGCCACAGCCCGGGCACCAGCGTACCATCTGGTCGCTGGCAAAGTCTTTTTTTGTTAACTCAACTTCGGGTTCTTTGGGTTCTGCTAAGTGTTCTGACATGGTTTTTATATTAATATATTTTTATTTTGAATTCATAATAATTCTTTTTCTTTAACCAATTCCTTCCCTATTTGATATAAATATTCCGGTGCAAAATCAGCTTGATTTTCCCAGGTAATAGTACTAAATTTAATTTCAAATCTTTTGAAGTACTCTAAATCTTTTAATGGTTCAAAGATCTTGCGATGATCTTCAAAAATTGATTTCTTCAGATCAACCAATTTAATTTCACCATTATTAAAAGTTAGTAAGATTTTGTATTTTTCCTGGTACTTTCCCTGTGTAACATTGAGTATCATAGTTATTCTAATGGTTCAATTTTATTTTTCAATTTTATTTATCCTTTCCTTTAACTCCCCCACCGTAAAAGGCAGGCCTTGAATCTTATTGCACTGTTCATAATGGAATTGAGGGAACTTACTGCGTAACCAGTTCACAAACTGCCCCCTGTTCAATTCACATACCAATATCTTTTTGTATTTGCTCAATATTTCTTCTGTATTGCGTGGTAAGGGGTTGATGTAATTAAATTGTGCCAGGCTTACACTTTTTCCTGCTTCCTGTAACTCTAATACAGCCGTTAATAATGAACCGTAAGTGCCGCCCCACCCTACTACGAGAACATCTGCGTTTTCTTTGCCAATTACTTCAAGCTTTGGTATATAGTTTGCAACACGAGCCACTTTTTCCGCACGGATTTTCATCATTTTTTCATGATTTACCGGATCATAAGAAATGTTACCGGTCACATCTTCTTTTTCCAACCCCCCAATGCGGTGTTCAAGCCCTTTGATACCCGGGATAGCCCAGTATCGTGAAAGTTTATCTTTATCTCTAAAATATGGCTGATAGTCCTGCCCGTTGAGTTTTGGAACAGGTATTTTAATATCTGGCATATCACTCATTTTGGGAAATTTCCACGGTTCAGAACCATTGGCCAGGTAGCAATCAGATAAGAGCATCACGGGGGTCATGTGCTCTATGGCCAACCTGACCGCTTCAAAAGCATAGTAAAAACAATTGGAAGGAGTGCTTGCAGCAATTACAATGGCAGGATTTGCACTGTTCCTCCCGTAAATTGCCATCATCAGGTCACCTTGTTCGGTTTTTGTGGGCAAACCGGTTGAAGGCCCGCCTCGCTGAACATCTACAACGACAATAGGCAGCTCAACCATGCCTGCAAGGCTGATGGCTTCACTTTTCAGCGCTATTCCTGGTCCGGATGATGCAGTTATTCCCAGGTGTCCGGCATAAGCTGCTCCAATGGCTGAGCAAACAGCAGCGATCTCATCTTCCGCCTGCAGCGTGATCACGTCCAAATGCTTGTATTTTGCCAGTTCATGTAAAATATCCGAAGCCGGTGTAATTGGATAGGAGCCATAAAACAATTTTTTTCCTAATTTTTCCCGGGCAGCTAAAAAGCCCCATGCTGTAGCTATGTTGCCAGATATATGGCGGTATTTACCTTTTGCGATTTTTGCTGCGGGTACTTTATAGATAGATGGTAATGCTTCAACCGTTTCTGCGTAAAAATAACCGGCTTTCAATGCTTTTTTATTAGCCTCTACCAGGGACGGATCTTTTTTAAATTTCTTTTCAAGGAAATTTTCAGTTTGCTCCACACTGCGATCAAAGAGCCAATACATGATCCCGAGCGCAAACATATTTTTGCACCGGAGGATACTTTTCATGTCCAGCTCTGACCCCTCAAGGGTTTTCTTGGTCAAGGAGGTAATGGGCGCTTCAATGATCTTGTATTCATCCAGGCTGCCATCCTGAAGAGGATTATGCTCATAGCCTGCCTTGTCAAAGTCTCTTTGGGTGAAATTATCTGTGTCAGCAATGATGGTGCCCCCCGGTTCTACCCATCGCAGGTTAGATTTTAATGCAGCAGGGTTCATTGCTACCAGTACATCTGCACTATCTCCGGGTGTAAAAATATCAACTTTGCCGATTTGCACCTGGAAACCTGAAACCCCTTCAACGGTTCCCTGAGGCGCCCTGATCTCTGCCGGGAAATCAGGAAATGTTGCGAGATCATTTCCTAATAAGGCAGAGGTCAAGGTAAATTGACTACCGGTAAGCTGCATTCCATCCCCGGAATCTCCTGCGAAACGAATTACAACTTTTTCTAATTCAACTGTAGCGGTTTTAGTGGACATGTCTTAAAAAAGTAAAAGATTTTTTACAAAGGTAGAAATTATTACTAAAAATTCAGACTATTAATAAAGATTAATAATTTCAAATAAATCTTGTGAGTACACTTCGCAATGTTCTGCTCTATACGCTTTGCCCTATACCCCGCCAGTTGGCGGGGCTACGCTCCTTCAACATAATCCTTCAAATAAGCATATCTTGAAGTAAGTTTGCCTTGCTTCGCTATTGTGGCTCTCTCTATTACGCCATCTTTATCTTCTCCGAATATATTTGGTAACACATTGTTTATCAATTCAGTTCCAAAATCCTTTGATGCATCTTTGGGTAACTCACAGGGTAAATTATCTATAGCCATTACTGAAATATTTATTTCGTTTGAAAAGGGCGGTTCCAATTCTTCGGTTATAGGGTTGTAGTCATATACAGGATCGTCAATGGATGAAAATTTTTTAGTAGAGGGTATAGAACCTTCAATATCACCTGTTACGTCTGCAATGATCTTGATCTTAAAACTATCTTTTCGCATATCTTCTGTTGTAAAAAGAACAGGAGCTTTCGGATCCCAATAAGCCGCTGCTATTAAAATGTCTGTCACACCTGTAAATTTATAAAAAGTTGATTCATAGGCTTGAGGATTTTTGTAAAAGTGATCGGTATTCCATGCGCCCCCCGACTGCGTCTGGATCTTCGACCCGATTGCGTCTGGATCTTCGACATGCGCTGCCGAGTAACCCGGGACGCTATGCGCTATATGATAATCTTTTGAGTGAAGTTGTACATATACAGGATCAACAAAATTATCGTTAAGAAATTCTTCAATGATAACTTTCCTGATACTCATTCCGTTCAATACCTCCATAGCGCCTTTTGCAACCCTGCCTCCCCCGGTAATAGCAATTTTAAGACCAGATAGTTTTTTTGAGCTGCTCAGGGTGGAAATTTTTTTATATTCCTGTTTCATTTCATCTAAATCATCACACTGATGGGCAGCTTTCAGGTCAAAAAGCTTTTGCCGTTTACCAAATGTTAGAATGCCATTATAGGCGCCTACTATTCCTGCATATCTTCCAAAGGCAATGATCCTTTGGCCGTTTTTATCGGTCAGACATTCCCAGTCAATGAGCTGAATATTCTTTTTTAAAATGATACGCAGTAGTTCCCTGTTGTAGGGCTGCTTTTTAATTACATGTGAAAAGAACAGGTATTTTTTATTCGGAATAAGATCATTTTTCTGTACTTCCTTTACGCCCAGCAACAGCTCACAATCACTCTGCTCTTCTTTAACAGATATGCCTAATGAACGGTATTCATCATCCTTAAAGCATCTTACAGGACTGGGTTGAACGGAGATTGATAAGTTGGGGTATTTATTCATAACCTCTTTGCATTGCCGGGGCGTTAGAGGAACTCTCTTGTCTATAGGGATTTTACCTTCTTTTAAGATGCCGATCTTCATAAGTATTATTTTTTTACCTTGTAATCATTTTCTTAAAATGATAAACCAGAGAGCTATTCAATACCTTATTCCCGGTTAACTTTTCTGACCTTTCAAACAAGTGATAGCAGATCCAAGTAACAACCACACCTATTATAGCCCCAAAATAAGTATCCACAAAAAAATGCTGCAACAAATATATCCTGGAAATTGAAACGAGAAATGCCATAAGGAAGAATAACAAGCCCAGGATATAATTTGGTGATTTAATGCTTGTTGAATTAATTAAAAGCGTAAGCAGACAAAAAATTGAAAATGCTGCCGCGGTATGTCCTGAAGGGAAACTGTTGAATGAATGTACATTTATACCTTCAACAAAATTAAGTTCGGCTGCTTGTTCTAATAGCTTACGGGGCCTTAAACTATCTGAAAAAATGGTATGTTTTAAAGCCTGTGTAATGATCGTTGTTGCCAAAAAACAGAATAAGCTCAAAAGAGCATATTTAAGCCTGTAAAAAGCCAATAATATAGTGAGCAAAGCAAAAAACCATCCACTGCCTAAAAGGGTGAACCAGAGAAAAAACTTATCACTGAAATCGTTGTGTAAACTATTTAAAAATAATACGATATCTCCTTTTGAAGAACAATACAAGATCACTCCGCCAGTTATTAAATAAGCTAAAAAGCATAGGAAGAAATAAAAATTGATCTTAAATAGTTTTACCATTGTGAGTAATTCTTAATCCGTTTTAGCCTTTTTTTGATCGTGTTTCTTGTTTTTCAATTTTTTATCTTCAACATGTTTGTCTAAAAACTTGTTAATTTTATCAATATCCATCGTTGAAGTAATTTCTCCAAAAGGGTTTACAGCAACTTGAAATCCTTCAAGTTCCTTGTGTATATCAGGTTTTTTGGACTTATTTGTTTTTTTCTTTTTTCTTACCATTATTGTAGTTCAAGGATATAGGGAAATAAAGGGAATAGGGAAAATAGACCAAACAAATAAGAATTGTATTCTTTTCCATATTCCCTTATTCCCTTATTTCCTTATTCCCAGCAAATTCATCGGATGACCCAAACGCACAACCTGGAGAGTCATCCGATGATAACCACCCCTTGTCATAGTCATAGTCATTGTCTATTGTCATATTGTCTACTGTCTATTGCCAACTGCCAACTGCATTTCCTTATTCCCTATTTCCCTATTTCCTTATTTATATCCGGCAGCACAAAATCATCCAGCGTGCTTTCTTTTGCCATCATAGCTTCGATCTCATCAATTTTCCTTGGGGCCAGTTTTGATAAATTTTTCCAGCCAGTTTCAGTGATCAAAATATCATCTTCTATTCTCACAGCAATACCCCACCACTTTTGATCACAATCACTCCCTTCGGGAATATAGATTCCAGGTTCAACCGTAATTACCATTCCTGGCTCTAATGTTCCATGATTTCCCCTGTCATGCACATCTAATCCCAAATAATGTGATGTGCCATGAGGAAAATAACGGGAAACTTCACTTTCTGACTGAATAATCCCTAATGCTATTAATCCTTCGGAAATTATTTTCTTTGCTGTGCGATGTGGGGCATTAAAAGGATTTCCTTTTTTACAGGATTTGAATGCTTTTTCCTGTGCCTGGTAAACTATCTTGTAGATCTGCTTTTGTTCTTCAGAAAATTTGCCATTTGCAGGGATCGTTCTTGTAACATCTGCTGTATAGCCACGATATTCTGCTCCCAGATCCATCAAAACTAAATTGTTGCCAACGTTGGTCCTGTTATTTGTGATATAATGCAGAACGCAGCCGTTATTTCCCGAACCAACAATGGACGGATAACCTTCATATTCTGCTCCGTATTTTTTATATACAAACTCATGTATTCCCTGGATCTCTGCCTCAGACATATTTGCGTGCATAGCTTTCATCACTTCAATTTGCCCGATTGCCGATATTTTTATTGCCCTTCGAAGCAATTTTAGCTCAGCTTCGGTCTTAATTTCCCGAAGGCTGTTCATGATTGAGTGCAATTCCCGGGAATAATTTTCGCGATCTAGAGCGTTTATCTTTTTCTTGAATTGAACGATCAGGCTATACAAATCCCCTTCATCCTGTTGATCATCTCTTACATCGTTGTAAAAATTAAGAAAAAGTATTTTATCAAAATGTTTAAAATCAATATTAAAGTTCTTAAAAGCTGTATTGGGCAGCACTTTTTCAAACCCCAGCTTATTTTTTACTCCCTTGATCCCCAGCATTTTACCTGTCCACATTTCCATATATGGATTACTTTGCTGTACAAAAATAATTTCATTGTAGCCTTCATTTTTTTGAAGGCGGGGCCGCACGCGCCCGTTTATTCCCTTTATTTCCTTATTTCCTGTATTTCCTTCTTCAAAATCCTCCCCTTCCTGATTTCCTGAAAAAATTAACAAGACTGCATGAGGTTCTCTTAAGCCGGTAAGATAATAAAAGTCAGGGTCCTGATGATAGAGATAGTCAACATCATTGGCTCTGTTTCTTACAGGATTTGCAAAAAAAACGGCAACAGAATTGGGAGATAAGTATTTTCTTAATGCTTCTCTGCGTTCCTTGTGAAATGATTTATCTAAGTAGTCGCCAGGATAAAGATTTACCTTGTCAGAAGGACTGGGGTCTTTATCATTTTCGGTGATTTGCTGACCCGATGCTAATATACTAATGAATACTAACCCCGCACATAAATTGGGTACAGCTTTTAAAAAAAAATATCTCAATAAATTTATGTGCGGGGCTAATGCCAACCGCTGAAGCCTTGAAGAGATTAATGCAAATACTTGTAATGTGTCTTTTATTCGTATCATTAGCATTATAAATTAGTATAAAGTTCCGGTGTTTGCCTGAACGCTCAGCATGCCATTCCGAAAAGTTGGAACGCATTATAGCATTTTTTTTAAAAAAATGATAAAAAATTTTGCTAAATAATATTATTATTTTTTAATTATAGTTTGTAATCTTGTTAAAATATGTCGTTAAAAAATGATTTACTATTACGTGCTGCCAGAGGTGAAAAAACGGAAAGAACACCTGTATGGTTGATGCGCCAGGCTGGCAGGATCCTGCCGGAATATAGAGCGATTCGGCAAAAACTTAAAAGCTTCAAAGAGCTGGTAACCAATCCGGAGCTGGCCGCTGAAGTTACCATCCAACCGGTTGATAGGTTAGGAGTGGATGCTGCAATTATATTCTCTGATATCCTGGTGATACCTGAAGCAATGGGCCTACCTTATCAAGTGATTGAATCAAAAGGGCCGGTTTTCAGAAAAACGATCAGGAATTTAAAAGATGTTGATTATCTGAAGATCGCTGATCCGGTTAATGACTTGCAATATGTGATTGAAGCAATAAAGATCACCAAAAAAGAACTGAAAGGAAAGGTACCTTTAATCGGTTTTGCCGGTGCACCATGGACGGTCTTTGCTTATATGATCGAGGGGCAGGGTTCTAAAACATTTGCTAAAGCAAGGAAGATGCTTTACACCAACCCCGGCCTTTCTCATATTTTATTGCAAAAGATCACAGCAAGCACCATCAACTATCTCAACGCTCAAATCAATGCAGGCGCAGACATTGTGCAGTTGTTTGATTCCTGGGCAGGGATTTTACCTCCAGGGCAATACAGGGAGTTTTCTTTAAAATACATCTCTCAAATTTGTGATGAAGTACCTCCCTCTTCCCTCTTGCCTGCGTCTTTTGGGCTCCCGCCTGCCGTAAGCCTTTGGCGGGCAGGTCGGCAGGCAGGCATCCCACGCCCCCCAATGATCGTTTTTGCAAAAGGCGCCTGGTTTGCCAGAAGCGAATTAGTTAGTTTGAACTGCGAAGTGATTGGTTTAGACTGGAATATGGACATCAAAGAATCCCGGGCTGTGATAAGTGATGCCAAAACCCTTCAGGGTAACCTTGACCCCTGTGTATTATATTCATCGTTTGACGAGATCAGGTTACAAACCAAAAAAATGTTAAAGGAATTTGGACCTTTCAGGCATATTGCCAATTTAGGCCACGGTGTTTACCCTGATACGGAAGTAGAGAAAGTGAAGTGTTTTGTGGATACGGTAAAAGAGCATATCGCATAGCATATAGAGCAGGTAGTACTTAGTTGCACAAAGTAATAGTAATTAAAACACTCAATTATACTTCTCAATTGTTTGCTTTCATTCGGCTGTAATTCAGTTGTTATGCGGTTGTTATACGATTGTATAACCATTGTATTACCATTGTATGACGATCGAATTACTATTGAATTACTATTGAATTGCTGTAGTTATTTGCGCTTTGCGTTACTCACTCTGCATGATTATTTATACCCGTACCCCAACAACACAAATATCGTCACCTTGCTCAATATTTCCTCTCCATTCCTCTATGGTAGTGTCAAGTATTTGTTTTTGTTGTTCCATGGACTTGTTATGTATAGAAAGCAGCAACTTCTTGAATTTACCTCTCTTAAACTTTTGTCCCTGACCATATTCGCTTTTGCTGTTTCCACCAAACTGGTCTGCATACCCATCTGAAAAGATGTACAGCATATCTCTCTTTTGGAGCTCTATGTCGTGTTTTGTGAAGGGCTTTAACTTTTCATAGATACCTATAGGCTGTCTGTCGGCTTTGATCTCAATTAATTCACCTTTTCTAACAATCCATAGTGGGTTGTATGCTCCGGCAAATTGTAGAGAAAAGACATGTTGAGCGTCAGCGAAATCCCGACTCTGTCGGGGCCCGCTCCCTACATGCCCTTTCCCTATAGACATTACACAAATCGCTATATCCATGCCGTCCTGCTGCTCTCCTGCTTTTCCTGTTTGACCTAATGCTTTGATGATATGATCACGAAGTTGTTTTAATATCATATCGGCCTGAGTAATGCCATTTTCAATCACTATCTCGTTAAGCATGGCATTGCCGATCATACTCATAAAAGCACCCGGTACTCCATGTCCTGTACAGTCACAAACAGCAAAGATAACAGTAGAAGCCCCCCTGCCAGCCCCCCCTAAATCCCCCCCGCCACTATTCCTTACCGAATCGGTGAATGGGTGAATCGGTGAATCGGTGAATTGCTTCGTTTTCTTTCTCTCCGTTTCTCCGATTCCCCGTTTCTCCGATTTAGGGGGGCTGGGAGTTAGAGGGGGGCTGATCCAGTAAAAATCTCCTGACACAATATCTTTCGGCTTGAATAAAATAAATGATTCTGGAAAAAGATCAGCAAATTCTTCATGTCCCGGCAATATAGCTTCCTGTATCTTGCTTGCGTAGCTGATGCTATCAGTAATGTTTTTGTTCTTTTGTTTTATCTCTTCTTCTGCTAATTTTATTTCTGTTATATCTGAATCTATTATCACCAATTTTTTTAATTTTCCATTATCATTATCTATGATAGGTGTAATTGTAGTTTGAACCCAAAATTCTTTTCCTGATTTATCGTTATTATGCGTTTCATAGACGACCGTTTTTTTGTTAGTAATACAATCATCAATTATTTCTTTTATTTCAGGGTTACCGCTTATTTCTGTCAATGAATTTCCTTTTTCTTTAACAAATTCTTCAAGATTATAGCCTGTCATTTTTGTAAATCCTTCATTTACCCATTCTAATTCTCCATAGGCATTGGCTATGATCACGGCATTGTCAGTTTCTCTGGCTACGATAGAGAGTTTTTCCAATTCTATATTAGTTTGATTTAATGTTTCATTTATTTGTTCCAATTCATCTTTCTGGACATTGATTTTTTGAGTACGTTCTTTGACCTTCTCCTCCAAAATTCGTTTTTGTCTCTTTAAATTCTGTTCTCTCAATTTAACATATATGACAACTGCCATTATCAGGAAGATAATGATCAAAGTCCTGAACCACCCTGTTTTCCAGAAAGGGGGAGTGATAATTATCTGTATGGCTTTTGCTTTTTCGTGCCATATTCCATCAGAATTGGTGCCTTTTACTTTAAATACATATTCCCCTGGATCCAGGTTTGTATAGGTCGTAAATCGTACATTTTCACAGAATATCCAATCTCTATTGAAGCCTTCCATTTTATATTTATATTGATTTCTTGAGGGATTAGTGTAATCGAGAGAAGAAAATTCAAAATAGAGTATATTTTGATCATAGTTAAGTGTTATCTCTCTAATTTCCGAAATTTCAAGTTCAGACTCAAATGGTTGATTGAGCACATTAATAGCGGTAATTTCAATAGGAGGGTCATAGGTGTTAATAGCAAGACTGCTGGGATCAAAACGATTCAGACCTCTGGGACCTGCAAAGTACATTTCTCCTGACTTTGTTTTATAACAAGCATTTGTATTAAATTCATAATCCTGTAATCCGTCATAAATATCAAAATTCCTGAAAGCACCTAACTCACCCCCTAACCCCTTAAAAGGAGAACTACCCTCTTGCTTCAGAAAACCGGGGTGAATTTTCCCTTTTAGGGTGTCGGGGTGTGAGGTGGGTGGTGTAAAGCTGCTGATTCCTTTATTCGTACTTATCCACAAATGCCCTTCATCGTCTTCAAGAATCCCGTATATGAAAGCATTCGGAAGGCCGCTGCTTTCATCATATCGAATAAAAGTACCGGATGCGGGATCAAATTGATTGAGGCCGTTTTGCGTTCCAACCCATAAATTTCCCTTGGTATCTTCATACAATGTTCTCACGCCATTATGGCTCAGGCTATAGATATTTCCTTGAACTTTTTTGTAAATAGTAAATTTCTCTGATTCGGGATCGAATTTATTCAATCCGTCATTAGTCGCCAGCCATAGATTACCGGTTCTGTCTTCTATGATCTTCCAAACTGTATTATTACTTATTGAATTGCTGATTTCAGCGTTGCGTGCCAGGTCGGAGCGCAATGGAGATCCCGATGAGTAAGGTGAATCGGGAGATGAGTTGCGTGTGGGGGGCGAAGCAATCCCTTCATTTTTAATATAATGTTTAAATTTTTCAGATTCATAATCGAATTTATTCAAACCTTTTTCCGTACCAACCCACAGATTTCCTTTACTATCCTGAAAAATACCCCTGATTGTATTTTCGCTTATAGAAGTGGGATCATTTTTGTTGTACACATAATGCTTGAACTTCCTGGAGATGGGATCATATCTGTTCAAACCATTATTTGTACCTATCCATACCCAGCCACGACTATCTGTGCATAACGACCAGACATTGTTGTCATTAGGACTATTTTCTGCAGGGCCATCGCTTTTCGGGTAATGATAGAATTTTTCTTTTTGGGGATCAAAACGATTAAGTCCCCCAATAAGTGTACCTATCCAAATATTTCCTCTATTATCTTCATGTATGGCACGTATGTAATTAGCGCTTAAACTAATCGGATCATTCACTCTTTTTTGATAGAGTATAAATTTCTTAGGCTTGAGATTGACTTTATTTAAACCACTGCCCATAGTACCAATCCACAGGTTATTTGACCTATCTTTATATAAAGTTCGGATAAAATGATCATTAATGCCTGTAGGATTGATAAGATCTTTTTTATAGTTTACAAAATCACCTGTTAAAGGATCAAACCGGATCAACTCCATATCTGTGCCAATCCAAAAAATACCCACTTCATCTTCAAATACGCAGCGTATCGTATTTCCACTATAATTGTTAATCAGGCTAAAAGTATTCCTTGTGTTTGATCCGGTAGCCTCCAATTCCTCAGAAACTGATCTCCTCTCTTCTTTGAAGAAATAGTTGGTGAAGCTTTCTGATCCCGGGTCATATTTGTTAAGGCCGTCAATCGTTCCAACCCACAGGTTGTTTTTACTGTCTTCAAATACCTTGAGCACTGTATTGTGGCTTAGCGAGTTAGGGTCCCTGTTATTATGCAAAAAAGTTGTAAGCTTCCCATTATCAGGTTGAAATAATAATAGGCCATACGTAGTGCCAAACCAGAGTTTTCCGGAAGTATCTCTGAATATGCATAAAACTGTTGATCCACTCAATTTTTCTAAAGAAGGATATTGCTCAAGAATGTTAACAAATTCTTCAGATACCGGATCAATTACAACAATCCCCTTATCAGTTCCAATCCATAATTTAGATTGAACACTTTCGAAAGACCATATTAAATCATTTTTTAAACCATAACCGGATGAACTGCTTTTATAGAATCTTTTAAATTTCCCTGTCTTTATATCATATCTGTTTAACCCTCCGCCAAATGTACCTATCCACAAATTGCCTGGTCGGTCTGCAAACAAAGTAGTGATAAAGTTATCTGAAATGCTATTACTATCATCATCCTTGGTTTTAAAAACTTTAAATTTATATCCGTCAAACCTGTTCAGACCATCCTGGGTGCCAAACCATAAGAACCCTTTTTTGTCCTGGACTATAGACATTACAGGGTTCATTGACAAACCATCTTTCATGGAAAGGTGTTCAAACTGCAAAGGCCTTGATTGTAATTTAGATTCCTGGGCGGTAGCCCATAAACTAAACAACAGAAAATAATATGTAAAAAGGGTTTGTTTCATTATTTTTAATTCAATTTACAACGTTTGTTCTTATTTCAGCCAATGCCAGATTTTATTTTAATATTTATTGAATAAACACCGCCAAGAATTAAAACTATACCCATATAGTTTATAAATGAAAGTTTTTCGTCATCAAACAAGCCCCAGAAAAGCGCGACAACCGGCATCAAGTAGGTCACGGATTGTGCAAATATGGGATCTGATTTTTTTACTAAGGTATTGAAAAGAATCGTGGCAATTGCTGATCCGAGAATTGCCAGTATAAGAATGTAACCAAATGATCTCAAAGCAAATGGATGTGATGAAAAAACAGGTTGCAGATCAGCGAAAAGTAAATAGATGCCAGCGGGAGGTCCGATAAATAAAAAAGACAATACTGCTACATTAAACGGTTTCATATCCTGCAAAAAGTGTTTTAGAATGAAAGTACTGGATGAATAACATATCGTAGCAGCAACTACATATAAACCGTGTAGATCAATGTCAAATTGTTCTCCTTCTTTTACTAAAATTAAAAGGCATGCTCCTGAAAAACCCATGGTTACTCCTAAAAATTTGATGAAGTTTATCTTCATTTTGAAAAATAAAAATCCGATTATCAAGGCAACTACAGGGGTGAAAGAATTTAAAGTGCCTGCCGTTGCACTATTGATCACAGTTTGAGCTTCTGTGAACAAAAAGGGTGGAATACCAGTGCCTATAAATCCAACAAATACTAAATACAAAATATTTTTTTTTGTAATTAATTTCAGGTTTCTTAGGGCAAAAGGAATTAATATAATGCTTGCTAAAAATATTCTCATAGCAGCAACCTGGGCGGGAGTAAATGCAATTAATCCTTTTTTCATCAATATAAATGAGCTCCCCCAAATACAGGAAATAAGAATTAACAGCAGCCACGATTCAATATTTGATTTTCTTTTCATAATCCGATGCCAATATACAACCCGATGCTAATCCCGCAAAAAATATGCGGGACTAATAATACTAATGAAAACCGGCATCCTGTTACTTTTATATTGTCTATTTCTTTATTCGTATATTTGCATCGGATTAATTAAATTTGTAAGTTTAAAATAAATAAATTATTATCTGTAACTATCTATTTGCTAAAGTTACAGATAACATCCATAGGTGGTATGTTATCTGTAGCTTTTTGTGGGAAAGTTAAGGTTATAAGTTATTTAGCCACAATTAATAAAAAAATAAAACTATGAAGACAAAAAAGTATTTTATTACAGTAGCTCTAATTGTAATGCTGAGTGGATGTATTCCGTCTTTAAATCCACTTTATACAGACAATGACTTAATTTTTAAATCAGAATTAATCGGTACCTGGACTGAAATAAAATCAAAAGAAACATGGACTTTTGAAAAGAAAAGTGATAAAGAATATAAACTGATCCATTCGGAAAACAATAACCAGGCTACTTTTGAAGCACATTTGGTCAAAATTGGAGATTTTCTTTTCCTTGATATCTATCCTGGTGACTTAAAATCTGATAATTATTTATATCATATACATTTATATCCTGTACATACATTTTCTAAAATCAAAATTGAAAAGGACAAATTAACAATTGGAATGTTTGATCCTTCCTGGTTAAAAGAAGGAATTGAAAAAAAACAAATTGACGTGGAACATATAAAACCATCAGGTGGGACGATTCTTTTGACAGCCTCGACTGAGAATTTACAAAAATTCGTTCTACAACATGCAAATAATGAAAGCGCTTTTCAAGATGCCTTGATTTTGAAAAAGAAAGACTAAAAGAATATAAATTGATACTAAGTAATAAAATGGATCGTAGAGAATTCATCAAAGGATCTGCCATTGTAGGGGTCACCTTGGCCACCCCGCTGCTTGTCAAAGGTGGTTCAGGGATGTTTGATTTTAAGTCAAATAGAAAAGTTTTTAGAATACTCAATGCAAAAAGGGCTAAAGTCGGTACATTGCCTATATTAAGAGCTTTTGCGGGTAATCATCTTGATCACGTTTCACCATATGTACTATTTGATGAATTTGGCCCGGTCGATCTATCTCCCGGAAGCAAACCGCTAAGAGTTGATGCCCATCCTCATGCAGGTATCATCCCAACTACATTTTTTCTTTCAGGAAGCGGACATCATAAGGATAGTCTCAATCATGATTTACAGATTTTAAAAGGAGAATTCATGATGTTCAGTTCAGGTAAGGGGGCCATACATATGGAGGAGACCGGTCAAGTTATGTATGATGATGGCGGCCAGTTTCATGGATTTCAGGTTTGGCTCAATATGCAAGCAAGGTACAAGTATATAAACCCATCAACAAATGTCTACCAGGATGATAAGATGGATATGATCCGGCATGAAAATTATACTGCTAAAGTCATACTTGGTGAATTGTTTGAAGCAAAATCTAAAATTGAATTGTTGTCCCAGGCATTCTACTTCCATGTAAAAATGAACTCCGGTTGCAGGCTGGATATACCTACTGACCCTTTACATAATGCATTTATCTACGTTATTGATGGTAATCTTGAGGTAGAAGGTAGAAGAGAGCTCAAAACCAATCAAATAGCCCTTTATCAGCGCGGGGCGAGCCTGATCAATTTATACACCCAATTTGGAGCAGAGATTTTGGTCCTGGGAGGACAGCCTCTCAATGAACCTGTCTATTCCTACGGGCCTTTTGTAATGAATAATGAAGACCAAATACGTAAATGCATAATGGACTACAACGCAGGAAAGATGGGTGATCCTGATTTGGTTAATTACCTGGAGGCTAAGTAGATTTATCAGAATTTCGATGTTTTTCACCGCAAAGACGCTATGGCGCAAAGTTACTAAATTTGTTCTTTTTTTCTTTGCGTCTTGGCGCCTTTGCGGTAAATTATTTTTTTAATTAATTTGCAAAACTATGTCCTTTATATAACTAAAATTGAGCAAAAAATACGATGCAATAATCATAGGAGGCGGGCACAATGGTTTGATATGTGCTGCTTACCTCGCCAAAGCCGGGAGAGATGTTTTGGTTTTGGAGAAACGCCACGTTTTGGGTGGGGCCGCTGTTTCTGAAGAGCTTTACCCGGGATTTACATTCTCCGTGGCTTCTTATGTGGTGAGCCTGTTCCGGCCTCAAATAATACGTGAATTAGAATTAGCAAAATATGGGTACGAAGTGATCCCGATGGATTGTGCATTTACGCCTTTGCCTGATGGTGATTCTTTGGCTCGCTGGGGAGATGCACACCGTACAAGACATGAAATTTCCAGGTTCAGCAAAAAAGATGCTGAAGTTTATCCCGAATTTGCTGTTGCCATGACCCACATGGGTAAATTTGCTAAAGAAATCATTGACCATCCTGCACCGGATATAACTTCACTCCATCCCGGTGAACTTTCCAATCTCCTTCGCCTGGGAAAAGCATTTAAAAACCTTGGTTCGGAAATGCGCCACCTGGTTGTAAAACTGCTTACAATGAGCGCTGTTGACTTCCTTGGACTGTGGTTTGAGAGCGATATATTAAAAGCCCCGATGTCTGTAAGCGGCATCATTGGCACTTTCCAGGGAGTTCGTTCACCCGGAACCGCTTATGTACTGCTGCATCATTATATGGGTGAGCTTGATGGAGCATCCCGTTCCTGGGGGTTTTCCAAAGGCGGGACGGGTGGTGTAAGCATGGCATGTGCAAATGCTGCAAAAGCCTATGGCGCTGAAATCCGTACTGAAATGCCCGTTAAGCAAGTGCACATAAAAAATGGAAAAGCCCTGGGCGTAGTGCTTGAAAACGGAGATGAGATCAATGCCAAAATTGTGATCTCAAACCTTGATCCGAACCGTACTTTTTTGAGTTTGGTTGGAGAAGATCACCTTGAAGCGGAATTTGTAAAAGATATCAAGCGATATAAACTGAGAGGGAGCTCGGGTAAGGTTAATTTAGCATTAGACAGGGTGCCTGAATTTAAATGCAGGCCAGGTACCGGCCCTCATATTAAAGGGGATATCACCATTGCTCCAGGTATTGATTATCTTGAAAAAGCCTATGACCAGGCAAAATATGGTGAGTTTTCCAGGCGGCCATTCATTGATGCCGTAATACCATCTCTCATTGACCCATCGCTTGCCCCTCCGGGCAAACATATCCTGTCCTGCTTTGTACAATATGCCCCGTATCATATCAAAGAAGGTCCGGAAAACTGGCCGGAACAAAGAGAAGCCTTTGGTGACACTGTGGTTGATACGCTTGCTGAGTATATTCCTGGGTTAAAAGACATGATCCTTTTCCGCCAGGTACTCACACCGTGGGACCTTGAGCAGGACTTTGGATTGACAGAGGGCAATATCTTCCAGGGGGAGCTTAGTCTTGAGCAATTGCTTTTTCAGCGGCCGGTCGCAGGCTGGGCAAAATACCGCACACCTGTTAAAAGTTTATGGATGTGCGGGTCGGGGACGCATCCGGGGGGGGGAATTATGGGTTCCGGGGGTGAATTGTGTGCCAAGACAATTCTAAAATCACGAGTGATATGATATTTTCACATAAAATTTTTTGCCAATTTCTTTTATAAGGAGCTTTTCTTAAATTTGTTATTTACATTTAAACTTATAATTTTGATAATTTCCTAATATTTGTTCAATATGAACATATTCATTAGAATCATCAAAAGATAATAATTCATTATCTATAACATACCATTTTTTTCTTTGAGCAACAGATAATTTTTTAATGCTAGGGAAATATAATAAAGGTAAAATTATCTCCCTGCCGTCTTTTAAAAAAATATTTATTTTCCCTCTATTTTTAAAAGTGACATTTTTTATTTCAGGCTCAATTTCTAAAATCCCTTCCATTATTTTATTATTATAGTTTTTATTTTACTTGGATCTGATTCAAATTATTATAGTTTATTTAAAGTTTCTTTTAAAAAAATATTTTTAAGCAATAAAATATAACTTTATGAAATATCCTTCGTATATTTGTAACGATCCCCGTTTAGGACGTAAAGCAATGGGTATTTTTTGCATATTGTCGGGTTACTGGGTCATCCAGTTAAATGGATGACCTTTTTATATACATTGTTTTTAAGGCTAACGTTTTCTTTTTTCTTCTTATTTCAAATACCACATAATATTTTTTACTTATCTGCTTTATAAATAAAATTGAATATGTTCCTTTTTTAGTCTTTTTTGTAACTTTCTGAATAATATCATATTTCTCAATAATTTCGGGTATTAAAAGAATATCTCTTTTGGTGACCGGAATTTGTTTTAATTTTTCTTCTCTATTTTTATTTCTCTTTTTATCTTCAACCTCGTAGATTTTTTCTGTTTGGGCATAGGAAGAATATACAACTGAACGATTAATTTTATTAAAAAATTAACAAATTAATAATAAAAACAGATAATTCAATAATTTTACCCCATATGACCCGTAAATCCATCATAGAAAAACCGGATGCCTGGGTGCTCTTCGTTGATATGAACAGCTTCTTCGCTACTTGTGAGCAGCAAGTTAACTACTGGGTTCGCGGCAGGCCGGTGTGTGTTTGTGTCTATACCGGGAAATACGGTTTTGTTATTGCCCCTTCCATTGAAGCAAAACAGAGGGGGATAAAATTAGGTATGCGCCTCAACGAAGCCGTTAAGATCTGCCCGGAGCTGGTCCCGCTGGAAACACATCCCCAGCGTTATAGGGAATTCCATATAAAAGTGATGAACGTGCTGAAAAAATATTCCGAAGATGTTATACCCAAAAGCATTGATGAGGCGATCGTGGATCTCTCAAACTACAGGCTTATTTATAAAGACCCTGCTGATGTAGCGAAAAAGATCAAAGCCGGCATCAAAAGCGAAGTGGGTGACTGGATGAAATGTTCCATAGGCATTGCGCCCAATGCGTTTCTTGCCAAGCTGGCATCTACCCTCAAAAAACCTGACGGACTTGTAAGGATCACTCCCGGAAACATTGATGATGTACTGAATCACCTGACGCTCACAGACCTGCCTGGCATCAGCACAGGTATGACAAAGCGGCTGCTGCAGGGAGGCATCAGAACGCCCCTTGAACTTCGCCATGCAGCCCCGGAAAAGCTAAAATATGCCTGTAAAAGCATTGTGGGCCTGCACTGGCATTTCCGTTTGAATTTCAGGGAAGTTGACCAGGTGAACCACCGCTATAAAAGCATGCAGGCGCGAAGGATGATATCGAAAGAGCAAAAAAAAATCGCGGGTACCATCAATGACCTGTTCATCGGGCTTTGCCTTAAACTCGAAAGCAGGCTGGTGAATGAGGGCGTTTTTTGTAATAATATCGGCTTCGTTTCCACCTATGAGAACGGCTATAAATGGAAGGATTTCTTTAAAACGAGGCGTGCTGTTCAGGACGGTATGGAACTCATGAACCTTATTAAACTGCATATGCAGTCCTTCCAGGATTTACATAAATGTGAACCGGTCATCAATAAAAACATGACCTCTATGGGAATTACAGTGTCCGGCTTTGTTCCGGACGAGATGGTGCAGTTCAGCTTGTTTGAAGACAACGTTCGTAAAAACAACCTGCGCAAGGTGGTTTATGATGTCAAGGACAAATATGGCAGCGACAAACTGATGCGTGCCATTGAACTCAAAGATGAGGAGGTTTTGAGAGATGCGATTGGTTTCGGGTCAGTCAAGGATTTGTACCTAAAAATCTAAATTAAAAAGAAAGAAAAGTGATGTAAATATTATGATACTTCCTTAATTTAGTACAATAAAAGTAAAAAATTAAAACTTTAAACCATCACTCTTTGGGTGAAAAAATTAACACTTGTATTTCACAAAGCATCTTATAAATAGAACGCTGATGACGCTGATAAAACGGATAATCACAGATAAAAAATCAGCGCAAATCAGCTAAATCAGTGTCATCCGCGTTCTATAGGTAATTCCGGTTTTTCAATTTAGATTTTTAGGTAAATAACTTTTTTCCTATCTTGCACCCATGAATCAATTATTGCAAATACTTGTCCCGACCCCCCGCATATATGGAAAATAGAGATAAATACAAAAGAACAAAAAATGAAACCACTAATTACACTAATTAATAATTACACTAATATGCAAAGCAAATTTAAAGACATACTACATTACCTTATTTCCTTTTCGTTATGCCAGCAAATTCATCGGATGAC
>VRUD01000070.1 GCA_019456305.1 Cytophagales bacterium
TTTTCGGAGTTACGCAGGTAGAACAAAATAAAATATTGTTTGAAAGGATCGGTTATGAAATTGACCCCAGGTATGTGCTGATGAAATTCAGCTCTAAGCAGGGAATGCCTTTAAAATGGGATCAATTTAAAAGAGCATATAAAAACAAAAAAAGTTTTGTACTGGTAGTTTCAAAAGCCCAAATAGTGCATTTACCTTTTAAGATATTTAATAACCCAAATGATGTCAAGCTCGTGGAAACGATATTGAAAAGGAAGAATCTTTTGAAATAAAAGGAAATCTGATCGTGTAAAAAAATAGGCCAGTTATTTTTTAAAAACCAAAAAATCCTTGATTTTATATCTTTTATACTTATATTTGTAAAAAATATATGAATGATTTTTTTAAAAAAACATTATGTGATGAAAAAAATAATTTTAGTAACCGCCATGAGCGGCTTTTTGATGGCTACCTTATTTTATACAGGATGCAAAAAATACGATGAAGGCCCTGCATTGAGCTTAAGATCCAAAAAAGGACGTGTGGCAAATGTGTGGAAAATTCAATGGGCATACGATTTTAACAACGGTGTTGAAACTACTGCAGACTTTGCAGGGGAAACATGGGAATTTACCAGAAAAGGTGAATTCACCGAAAGAGATCAAGGTATTGTTGATAAAATAGGCACCTGGGAATTAGTGAGTGATAAAAAGGTTTTATTCATTGATATGTTAAGTGGAGGCGGTGACGATACCTACGACATTCTAAAATTAAAAGAGAAAGAAATGTGGCTTAAAGATCAAAATGAAGAACTTCATTTAATCCCAAATTAACGTTTATCTGATTTTAAAAAACACCAAATATTATGAAAAAACTTCTACTCGTGACAGCAATTCTTGGAATTGGGTTCACAAATGGTATAACACAAACCTGGACAACACAAATTTCAAACACAGCCGAAGATCTCAACAGCATTGTTTTCATAGATAGTTGTACCGGCTGGGCATTTGGTACAGGAGGCGCCATATTAAAAACTACCAGCGGAGGAGGGAGTTGGGACCCGTTAAACACTTTACCGGTTCTGGATATTTTTTCCGGACATTTTTTTAATGCTGCCAATGGCATCGGTGTCGGAGTGCATGCTATTACCGGTGTAGGAGCTAAAATCACTACGGCTAACGGGGGATTAACGTGGAATATTGATACCGTTACATTTCCCGGAGATCTGTTTGATATTTCCTTTGCAAACAACACCACAGGCTGGGTTGCAGGCATTGACGGCTATGTTGCAAAAACCATCAATGGCGGTACTGCCTTCACACCTCAAAACAGCGGATTAGGTGCGGGAGACGACCTAACTTCTGTTTTTTTTGCTGATGCAAGCAATGGCTGGGCCGTAGGTGTTGGAGGAATTATCATCAATACAAATGATGGAGGTACAACTCCCTGGACGCCTCAAACAAGTAATACTATTGAAGATTTAAATTCTGTTTTTTTCCTTAACCCTTTAAAAGGATGGGCAGTAGGTTTTGGTGGTGTGATAGCTAGCACAACAGATGGGGGAACTATCTGGGCAGACACAATAATTAATCCCGGTATAGATTTTTTTGATGTTGTATTTTTAGATGACAGTACAGGATGGGTAGTTGGTACTGCAGGTAATATTTTTATGACCACAGATGGCGGTTTTACATGGAACCTGCAAGCAAGCGGTACGGGGCAAGATATTTTCTCAATTGCCATGCTATCTTCTGCTTTGGGATGGTACAGCGGCACTGTCGGAGCTATTGGTCATTATGGATCTGTTCCTCCTGCTTCTGCCGATTTTGCATTTTTTCTCGCTTGTGGAATCGATACTAATTCTTTCATTGATCTGTCATTAAACACACCAACAAGCTGGCTATGGGATTTTGGGGATTTTACCGCTAATTCTACATTACAAAATCCCACACATGTTTATAGCGCTCCCGGAACTTATACCGTAACCTTAACAGTCAGCAATGCAAGTGGGTGTTCAGATACTGCTGTTGCGGTAGTGACTATACACAATCAGGACTCCCAACAGCAAATTTTTCAGCAACTCCACTTACAGTTTGTGCCGGTTCTCCTGTTACTTTCACAGATTCATCTACAGGCAGCCCTACCACATGGTTGTGGAATTTTGGTGATGGTGGCGGGGATAACGTCCAAAATCCTGCTTACACTTATCTAATCCCCGGTACATATGATATAACCTTAACGGTTACAAATGGCTGTGGTACAGATATTATACTTATGAATGCTTTGATCAACGTTACTGCCAACACGCTGAATGTAAACTTTGCATTTGATACAGCATGTTTCGGATATCCTACAACATTCACTGATCTATCTACAGGAACACCTGCTACCTGGGTATGGGATTTTAACGATGGGGGATTTCCCGTTGATTCCAGTCAGAACGCGTCACATACCTTTTCAGGTCCCGGAACTTATAGTGTGGATTTAACAATTTCCGGTGGTGCATGTTTGAGCTTTATTAGCCAGCTTGTATTGGTTAATCCTTCGCCTAATGCAGGTTTTACAAATACAACAGCCTGCGCAAATGATAATACATTTTTTACAGATGCATCAGGCGGTGGACCTGTAAGCTGGCTATGGGATTTTGGGGATGTTAGTCCGTTAGATAGCAATCAAAATCCTGCACATGCTTATGCAGCAGGAGGAAATTATAATGCCACTTTAGTAGTAACCAATATAGAAGGTTGTAATGATACCATTGTCAATGTGGTAACTGTTGATAGCTTACCAATTGTTTTGGTGACGCCCCCAGCGCCAGCTACATGTGCCGCTGGAGATCCTGTAACTTTAGCTGCAAGCGGTGCAGCTACCTATAGCTGGACTCCAGCTACAGGGCTTAGCGCTACCGTAGGAGATACTGTAATAGCTTCACCTATTGTGCAACCACTACCTATACAGTATTCGGTACGGATATTAATGGCTGTGCAGATTCTATGAATGTTACAGTAACCATTGATTCAACATCCGTTGCCATAGCTAATTTTACAGCCAATATTACAACTGTATGTGCAGGTAATAGCGTCACATTTAATAATACTTCTACCGGTGCAGTGGGTTATGGCTGGTCTTTGCCAGGTACCATACCTGATACTTCAAATATGCCAATGCCTACAGTGATCTACGATTCAGCAGGCACTTTTGACGTTACCTTAACAGCATTTGGCTGTGCGGCAGATTCTACTGTTACCCTGGTGGGTTATATCACTGTAACCACAGCTCCGATCGCCAATATTACAGCGCTTGATTCAACATCTTTCTGTGAAGGAGATAGTGTAACATTGGTTTCTGACTTTGCAAATACTTATAACTGGTTTTTAAATGGTGTACCTACAGGAGTAACTTCCATAAATTATATAGCCACTGTTGGAGGTGATTACCAGGTAGTAGTATCAAATGCGGGCGGATGTTCAGATACTTCGGTAATAGTTACCGTGGTTGTATCCCCTGTCGTTACCGGAATACTGTTTGCCAATGATACCGGGGCTATAGTAGTAGCAGGTGGGGGTACCGGGGGTTTTACTTATTTATGGACCCCGGGTAGCTTTACAACTGATATAATTACAGGAGTAGCGCCCGGCACTTATACGGTCACGGTTACCGATGCAATCGGCTGTACGTGGACAGGCAGCATTTATATTGGCCCGACCGGTTTGAATGAATTTACAAATAAAACCAGCAATATCACCCTTTATCCAAACCCGGCAAATGATGTCCTCAATATTAAAACAAAAGGTACTAACATGTTAAGCATCACAATGATCAATGCTTTGGGGCAGGTAGTTGCATACATTACGCCTCATGATAACAGCGTTCAGATATCTACAACGAACTATGTGGATGGATTTTATTTCATCCTGATAGAAACTAAAGATGGGTTGATCAGGAGAAAGATTAGTGTTAATAAATAATGGCTTTGCTCATTTTTTGGGCTCGTGCAACTAAAGTATCAAACAACAGGTAGTAGTTTTTATTTTTCTTTTATATCATCAATAAGTCGTTTCAGTATCTTATTGTCAATATTTTCAATTTCTGATTTGTTATAAACTGTTAAAAGATATATTTCAAGTTCTTCAGTCACAATATAGGTTATAATTCTTGCACCTCCGCTTTTACCTTTCCCTTTACTTTTAATTGCAAGTCGTATTTTATATGTATTGTGTCCCAAACTTTCTCCTTGGCGGGGGTTTTCTGCAAGATCTTCTTTAAAATCCTGAAGTTCGGAATTGAGAGAAGGGTATTTTCTAATTAATCTTTTTACTTCTCTTTTAAATTTCGGAGTAGGGAAGACACTATATTTCATTCAAAAAGTCAGATAGGGTCTGTTTTTTGATTTTTCCTTCTCTCATTTTTTTTACCTGTTCAAAAGCTTCAGTCAAGTCGGATTTAACTTTGAGAGTTTGTTCATATTTTTTAAATTTATTCATAAGACTTTTCCATTCAGTCAGAGGAATCCGGACTGCATTAATGTTGCCATTAGTGTCATTTAGATATTGGATTGATAATTTCATAATTCAAAATTAGTAATTTTTTTTGTTTAAGTCAATATTTGATTGCAAAATAATAAAAAAAAATTTAAAAAAGACTATTTTAGATTTAGTTTATCTACATTTGAGATTATGACCAAATTTCAAAATTATATCGCAGCGATCATTATATTTTCCATTTTATTACTGCTGCAAGCTGATGATCCAACATATCTTGGGCATTCCCCTTTGGGTTACCTGGGGGGACAGGCGAAACAAGAGAAAGGTTACCCTAATAATCCCGGATGGTTTAAGCAAAACCTGTTGATGAAAAAAGATTCAACAGGCAAAATACCCAGGTGGATGCTGCAAGTTATATGGCAGCAACAAAAACAAAGGTTGCAGATGCAACCGGTTGGAAAAAATATCGGCAATTTGTTAAATACCCAGGAATTAGGCCCGCAAAATATAGGCGGTAGAACCAGGGCGCTGCTGATTGACGTGACTGATCACAGCCATTTTATCGCAGGTGGCGTATCGGGTGGTTTGTGGGAATCGTATGATAAAGGGATCACCTGGCAGCCGGTTAATGATCTTGCACCCACGCTTTCAGTAACCTATATCACACAAGACCCTTTTAATCCTGCCAATATATATTACAGCACCGGAGAACCAAGAGGCAACAGCGCTGGCATCCCCGGTGACGGTGTATTTAAATCCATTGATACAGGGAAAACATTCATTCAATTACCTGCAACCAATAGTTCCGCTTTTAACTATATCTGGAGCGTTAAAGTTTCCCCCACAGACAGTAATACATTATATGTTGGCACTGCCAATAACGGTTTGTACAAATCTGCTGACGGTGGAAATACATTTATAAATGTATTTTCTATCTCCGGGGCAGATGTATCTGATATTGAGACGCTCCCTAACGGGTTTGTTATCATTGGCGTGAAAGAGTTAGGTATCTACAGATCATCAACAGGGAATAGCGGAACTTTTATCAAAGTCACCAGCGGACTCCCGGCTAATGGCTTTCGGAGGATTGAACTGGCTTACTGCCAGGGTTTTCCCAACGTACTCTACGCACAATTTGAAGACAGCACTGAAAGTTCTTACTGGACTGCCCTGAAAGGTATCTGGAAATCTACTGACACCGGCAGCACCTGGACACAAATCACCAATCCTGAAACGGCCCTTGGGGCTTCTTATGCGTTTCCGTGGTATTGCTTTACCTTAGGAGTAAAACCTGATGATCCCGATGCGGTTATTTCCGGAAGCGTAGCTTTAGTCTATTCTCTTAATGGCGGAATCTCATGGAATTATACACAAAGTTCGCACGTTGATAATCATATTGTGGTATTTGACAGGGATAATCCCAATATGCTGTATATAGGCAACGATGGCGGAATATATTCTTATGATATTTCTACAATCAATCTTTCTGTTATAGACCTGAATAATGGATATGATGTCACACAGTATTATGCAGGCGCTCATTTTCCAACGGGAACCGATTGTTTCGGAGGCACACAAGACAACGGTACACACGCCAGCCGCAGCGGCAACAGCCTCTTTGACATCATTTACTGGGGTGATGGCGCCTTTACTCAGATCAATCAGCAAAATCCCAATATATCTTTTGTTTCCTGGCAATATGGACATATCTCAAGAGCAGACAATTCCTTAAATACCTACCCCTCATTTAATGATGTATTAAACGACCTGGATGCTAATTTTGACGGAGACGTTGATGATGGCGCCTGGTTCATAAACCCATTCGAAATAAACCGCAATGATGGCGATCAATTGTATTTTGTTACCAAAAAGAGAATATGGAGAACGACTAACGGTGCTTTGACCTGGATGCCCCTTACAAATATTATTGCTGATACTATTACCGGCACCAAACCTTATGCCATTGGTATTTCAAATGACCTGGATCCAACTGTCTATATTGGAGGGCAAAATATGTTATTTTACAGGGTGAATAATGCGCTTACGGCTTTCCCCGGAGATGAAGTTGATCTAAGCAGCAGCATTCCACCTAATTTATCCGGGAGCTTTATTTCTAATATTACGGTTCACCCCGGCAACGACTCTGTTATTTATGCGGCTTTAAGTAATTATTCTACAGAGCCCCGTATCTACAGGGTTATTAACGCTAATTCAGGCAGCCCTGCCTGGATTGATATTAGTGGCGACCTACCTGCTTATTTACCTGTTAACTGGATAGAAGCACATCCGCAAAGCCCGGATTCATTTCTGATTGCAGCTACTGACTTTGGATTATATACTACTGTCAATGCCGGTACTAACTGGAACCATGAAACTTCTTTACCTAACGCAGCTATCCATCAAATACGATTAAGATACACAGACCGCAAATTATTTATTTTTACCCACGGAAGAGGCGTTTGGCTGGCTGATCTGCCTGATCTTTCTTCCCCACCATGTACTCCGCCTGTGGCTGATTTCTTTTATACTGATTCGCTTTTAACTGTTAGTTTCTATGATTCTTCTTCTAATACTGCCAACTGGCTCTGGGATTTTGATGATGGCTTTAGCAGTATCCTGCAAAATCCAACTCATATATTTAATGATGGAACCTACAATGTTTGTTTAACCGCTGAAAATCCCTGCAGCGCTGATACTTTTTGTATGCCAATTACTGTAACTACTACCGGTATCAATGAAAATCCGGGTTATTACCGGAATTTAAAGGTATATCCAATTCCTGCAAAAGATGTTCTTAATATTGAGATCAACCCTGACCGCCACCTGCAAAGCTTTAACATAGCAGGCGGGGATATTAAATCCGATAGCTATCAGATTGAAAGCATTAAAATCGTCAACGTCTTCGGCCAGGTGGTTTATCAGGCAGATAATAATAAACACTTGCAAATTGATATTTCTGAATTTGAAGAAGGGCTATATTTTATACTTATTGAAATAAAAGATGGCACGATATTGAGGAAAATCATTATTTCTCAATACTAAATATTATATTTGGAAAAATTTAATACCTATGCAATTTAAAATAGAAAGTAAGCGCCTAAACGGGGTGGAGGTTATCGTCCCCGAAGTTTTTGAGGACGAACGGGGTTTCTTTATGGAAACATACAGGATTGACCAGTTTGAAAAGCTAGGGCTTCCAACAAACTTTGCCCAGGACAATCATTCCCGATCAATGAAGAATGTGTTGAGAGGCCTGCATTTTCAGTGGCAACCTCCTATGGGGAAGCTCATGAGGGTAACTTATGGCAGCGCTTTCCTCGTGGCAGTGGATGTCAGAAAAGGTTCACCCACACTGAGGAAGTGGTTTGGCCTGGAGATTTCAGCAAAAAATAAAAAGCAGGTGTGGGCGCCTGCAGGCTTTGCAAGAGGTTTTTGCGTTCTTTCAGATTTTGCTGAAATTCAATATAAATGTACAGGACATTATAACAACAAGGGAGAAGGTGGGATCTTATGGAATGATCCTGCCATTGGCATCGAATGGCCTGTAACCGATCCGGTTCTTTCAGAAAAGGACAAAATTGCACAAACGCTTGAGCAGTGGCTCAAAACAGCGGAAGCGGATAATTTTGTGTATTAATTAGTAATAAATTTTTGTTAGTTACGTTTTTTATAAAAAATGAAAATACTTGTTGCTGGCGGTGCCGGCTATATCGGTTCTGTGCTGGTACCAAAACTTATTAGCAGGGGATATCATGTGGAAGTAGTAGACCTGTTATGGTTTGGAAATGCTTTGCCTAAAGAGGTTAAGGTCAGCAAAAAAAATATTTTTGATATTAAACAGGAAGAATTGAATGATTTTGACCAGGTGATCTTTTTGGGAGGCTTATCAAACGACCCCATGGCAGAATATTCCCCAAAAGACAATTTTATCTATAACGCTGCTGCACCTGCCTATTTAGGATATATAGCCAAAAATGCAAAAGTAAAAAGATTCATCTACGCTGACTCGTGTTCAGTATATGGCTATACGGTGAATGAACTTTACGATGAAAATTCTCCTGCCGTCTGTAATTATCCCTATGGCATATCAAAGCTGCAGGGAGAATATTCTGTTCTGCAAATGGTTGATGATAATTTTTCTGCGATATGCCTCAGGCAAGGCACGGTTAGCGGCTATAGTCCCAGAATGAGATTTGACCTGGTGGTAAATACTATGTTTAAAAGCGCCATAGTTAATAGTGAGATAACGGTGAATAATCCTACAATATGGAGGCCTGTTCTCGGAATTCACGATGCTGTAAGTGCATACATCAGGGCGGTTGAAGCAAGCCAGGATCTATCAGGGATTTTTAATGTTGCTTCCGGAAATTATACTGTAGGTGAAATTGCTGATCTTGTGAAAGATAAAGCTGAAAAAATGCTCAATAAAAAAATTAAGCTCAATATTAAAAATATCCAGGATTTTAGAAATTATAAAGTTAGTATTAAAAAAGCAAAAAAGATACTAAGCTTTAAGCCGCAAAATGATGTGGCTTCCATTATTGATGATCTGTTTGAAAACCTGCCCAAGTTTAAAGATTTTACAAATCCCAATTTTTATAATATTGAAGTGTTTAAAAAGCTTAATCCTGGTTAGAAAAAATTCAATAATTCAACAATTTAGCAATTTTTCTGCAATTTGAAGATTGCCAAACAATCAAACCTGCCCCGACAAAGTCGGGGTCACCGAATCATCAAATTATTTCCCGTTTCCTCTCCGGATTAAAAAACTGGGGTTTATTTACAATAGCTGAAACTGTGTGCCTTGTATGCTCTACAATTATTTCAAACTGAACTTTCGTACCCGGCTTATCATATTTTTTATCTATGGTAGCAATTGCTATATTTTTCTTAAGCGTTGGCGACCAGGTACCGCTGGTTGCATAGCCTACCTGCTTGCCCGCCAGTTGGGAGGAACGGCCGTATCGGGACTTGATTTTATTATTGCCGTAAACCGGGATTGACATCCTCCATGCAGCATTCGGTACTTCAGGAGGCAGCCCATATTTTGCATAAATAGCTTCCAGTTCGGTCCAGCTAATGTCAAGGCCTACGGTTGCCCATCGGGAACCATGCTTTTTTTCAGCTTTCAAAGCGGCTTGTCCGTTAAAAGGCTCCCTGTCTAAATTTACAGTCCAGCCAAGTCCAAGCTCATAAGGAGAAGTCATCCTGTTTTCAATAAGGGCATGCATCGAATTATAGTAATCCACTCCTTTCAGTATTAAGCCTGCTTCTATCCTTGTCATATCAAGGGCGTCCAGACCTGCAGGCAGGATATCATAATCCTTGCCGGTAGCCATCAGTGTATCCCAGAGTTTTATCGCATTTTCATTCTTAGTCCATATTTCATATCCCAGGTCACCGGTATAGCCTGTGCGTGATATATTAACATCAAACCCGTCAATCTTTGCCTTTGTAACTCCAAAGAATTTTAAGGCATCCATATTTGCATCTGTACATTGTTTCAGAATATCACGTGAAGTAGGCCCTTGCAGAGCAAGTGCACACACTTTTTTTGTTACATCCTCAATGGCAACATCATAGCCTCTTGTAAAACGGCTTAACCACAAATAACAGGGGTCTGCAGAGGTAACAAAAAAGTCGTCCTGCGCAAGATGCATTACCGTACCGTCATCCACTACTTTTCCATGATCATCGCACCAGCACAGGTAGGCAACCCGCCCCACTTTTTGTTTGTTGATATTCTTTACCATTACACGGGCAAGAAATGCAGCCGCATCTTTCCCCTCTACCTTATATTTGAAAAGGGGTGTAACATCTAACAGCCCGGCTGCATGCCGGATTGCAAAATATTCCGGCTCGTGTAAAGTATCATAAGAACGAACGGCATAATAGCCTGCCCATTCTTTCCACTTCAGGCTTGTACATAGCTCAGAAGTGCGCGGGAAAAAAGGTGATTTGATTGGCATGGTTAGAGCGTATAACGCATGGCCCTAGTACTCGGGGTTCTTTGCTACACGTATTATAATTAAAATTTTTTATCTTCGATTTATTTTGTAATTTTACGACTTAAATTTAGATTAATTTTTGGAAAAATAGAAAATTAAAAAACAAATTATTTATAATATAATACATGGTAAAAGAGATCCTAAATATTTTTCTGCTTAATTCACTTTTTTTATTTGCTCTTAATGTGACTCTAATTAGAGTCTGTCCATAAACTAAAATTATAAGAATAGCACCACGATTTATCGTGGTGATAATAATCAAAAAAATAAACTCTAAGTCCGTTTTAACGGACTTCAATAATTGGATATTCAAAGTGATTAAAGTCCGTTAAAACGGACTGAAAAATGGTGATGTCGTTTTTTCACCCTGATAAATCAGGGTGCTATTCCTATGAAAAAGTGACTTTAGAGACAGACACTAATTAGTACAACTAAATTCAAATCCAGGCAATGTCAACATTCATGGGCGAAGTCATCGGCACAATGATCCTGATCATCTTAGGGGATGGGGTAGTTGGAGGCGTGATTTTAAGCAAAAGCAAAGCACAAAACTCCGGCTGGATCGTCATCACATTTGGGTGGGGTTTGGCTGTTGCCATGGCTATTTATGCTGTTGGTAAGATCAGCGGGGCTCATATCAACCCGGCTGTGACTCTTGGCCTGGCTTCTGTTGGAGCATTTCCATGGAAAGATGTACCAATGTATATACTCGCTCAGATGATAGGGGCATTCATAGGCGCTGTGGTTATTTATTTACATTACCTACCGCATTGGAGGGCAACTGACGACCCGGAGCTCAAACTTGCAGTATTTTCAACGGCTCCTGCAATTCCACGCACCTGGGCTAACCTTGTAAGTGAAATTATCGGGACATTCGTTTTGGTGCTGGGAATTTTAATGATTGGCGCCAACGAATTTACCCAAGGATTAAACCCGCTTATCATAGGTTTCCTGATCATGAGCATCGGTTTATCCCTTGGTGGTACCACCGGCTATGCGATCAACCCTGCCCGTGACCTGGGCCCCCGTATTGCACACTGGCTATTGCCGGTCAATGGAAAGGGCGGTTCAAACTGGGGTTATTCATGGATCCCGGTTTTAGGCCCGGTTGTGGGAGGTATTTATGGCGCTTTGTTCTATCAAGCCATTTTTAAAGAGGAATTTACTGTGGCTTTCTGGGCGCTAAGCTTGCTGATTGTTGTTATTCTCTGTATTGCTTATTTGAAGGATAAGAAAGAGGGGAACAGGTAATAGTATATTAATATACTTATATATTTTTTAAATTTTTTTTCAAAGGGTTTATCCCATACTAATTCAATCATTAAACAAAACATTTTTCTTCCGATAAATTCGGAGAGTGATTCTTCGCTGAATAAAAGTCGGATTTTTCCCTGTTGTATGGGTCTGTCAATTCTGGAGAGGGTCTTGGTAATCAAAAAGCTGATCCAAAGATTGGTGTCGAGAATAACCTTCAGTTTTCTACTTGGCATACCTTTTCTGTCGAACGGTTTCTACCTCTTTGGTTATTTCTCTTAATGAGGGGGCTTTGTCCGATTTGCTTCTCAGTCTCTGAAGAAGTTTAGTAAAGTCATTTTTAGAGGTCTTGGTTGTCCTGATACTGATTAGTCTAAGGTCAGCCAGGTCTTTCAGTAGATTTTTGGCTTTAGGGTCAAGTATGTCTATCTGTAGAGTTTCCATTCTTTAAATTTTTCCAAAGATACGTATTTTTCAGTAATTCCAATACCTGCATTTTTTGCCGCTCTTTTTACTATCTCTACAACGCTTCTTCCTGAATATTTGCCTCCCCGTTGCCCTTCAAATAAATACGAAATATAATTTATAAAGTTACTACATCTGCTCAACAATCTCCCTTTTTGCAATTTCACAATTTTCCTCATTCACAATAACCGGCTTACCAAATTCAACAGTGATGGCAGAAAACGGCAGGGGGATGCGTTTCTTATCCCAGGTAGCTTTGAGTATAAATCTTTTAGGCGTTTGAATCTTTAACGGGACTACCGGGATACCGCTGGCCAAACTCATATCCAACACACCACTTTTCAGCTCTTTAACGGGCCCGGAAGGGCCATCAGGTGTAATAACCGTATTGTACCCCCGCTTTAAATAATCGATGACTTCCCCTAACCCTTCTTTTCCTGAATGCCCCGAAGAACCCAGTGCAATTTCTTGCGTACCAATAAGCTTTAGCAGGATATGAATAGGCTTCATAAACCAGGCGGGATGATTCAGCCAAACGTAAGGAGCTTTATATTTTGTATAAACCATAAAATAAGGAAGCAGGTTGTGGTGCCACATGCAGTATATATAATTTTGGGATGGAATAAGATGCTCTTTGCCTTTATATTTTATGCGGCAAAGCAAATGAAACAACACGAAAAAAGAATAAACCAACAGCCCCAGCAACCACGACAGGAAAAGATAAACCGGACGATACAATAAAGGGATACTGTTGACGGTGTAGAATTTTTTACCCATATTTGGTTTATATTACTATTCAATTGCCCGATCAGGATAATCCGTAATAATTCCATCAACCCCCATGTCTATTAATTTCCTGATACTTTCTTTGTCATTAACCGTCCAGGGAATGACTTTCATTTTATTTTTTTGTGCATATTTCATAAGTTCATCATTCACAAGCAAATAGTACGGGCTATAGACATCAGGAATAAACCCCAGCTTTTTAATGTTCTCTGCCGGGCTTTGAATATTCTCAACGAGCAAAGCTAATTTCATTTTTGGAGATTTTATTTTAATTACTTTCAAAGTCCTTACATCAAAAGATTGGATGATCGTTCTATCCAAAATGTTTTTGCCCTTTAAGACATCAAGCAGGAGCGCTATGAATTCTTTGGGTTCAGGATGAAAAACCCCATCACCATCAGGGGAACATTTTGTTTCTATATTGTACCAGACCGCTGGCAGGGAATGAACCTGTAGATATTGCTCAACAGTATCAATAACTTTAGCAAGTAAAGGTTTAAGTGCAGCTAATTTCTTCTGATCAGGAAAGCGGGGATGGATTTTTGTACCACAGTCACATAACTTAATTTCTTCATAGTTCATCTGGTATAAGTTGTACGATCTTTCATCTTTTTCAAGTATTTCCTGCCCGTCAGGGGTTAAACAGATCTCGTGAGAAAGGAAGGGTTCATGCGATAGCAATACCATTTTGTCGTTAGAAATAACCACATCCATTTCCAGGGTATTCACGCCAATTTCAACTGCTTTGATCATTGCAGTGATCGTGTTTTCAGGCATCAGTCCCCGACATCCTCTGTGTCCCTGGATATCTACCTTTTTTGTACTCAATGAAGAACATCCGATTATGGTGCTAAAAATGATCAAAAATGGAATGAAGTTTAATGTCATTTGATATTTGTATAACTCTTTTGAAAAGTTGTTACATGCAAGTTTAAGAAAAAATTTTAAACTACTACAGAATAAAGCCCGAATATTTTTATATTTGCATAAGAGATAAAGACATTGAAAAATTATCATAGAAAAAAAAACTCATATCCCCGAACTTCAGAAACATTCCCCTGAACAAAGTGAAGGAACTTGTTGATGACACCACAACATCCGACAGCATCAAATACCTGAAAGCAATCCAACAACATAACAATTTAACAATGCAACAATCTTCCGAAATAATCAGAATTGAAAACAAATTCTACCTGCCCCAAACCATCAACTATACCAATGTAATCACATCACTACACCAAACAGGCAAAGAAGGCGAAGCAAAAGACGGAATGGACATCGCCCTATGTGTATTTGATATTGAAGAAGGAAATAGAGGAAATAAGGGAATAGGGGAAGTCGGCAGTCTTCAGTCGGCAGTCAGCAAAATGACCAATGAACCAATGACCAATGACGCGGGAGGGAGTCCCCCCTTTAGGGGGTTAGGGGGTGCGCGCTGGCAATTAACCAACGTCCATTTTTCCGGAGCAAACAACCCCCTTTATCTCATAAGAAAAAACGAACACACAGAATACAAATATATGCTAAAATATTTTCACTTACAAGTAAATAAGGTTTATTTTACAAAAAAAATAATGACTACGTATTAATTTTTTTTTGTAATGCTACAAATCTCCTTCATCCGTGAAAATAACAAAAAGGTTATTGAGGGCCTCAAAAAAAAGAATTTTGAAGCTGCAGAACAGCAAGTCAATGAGCTGTTAAAAATTGACAAAAGCAGGAGAGATACCCAAAATAACCTGGATGACGTGCTGGCAAGATCAAATGCACTAACTAAAGAAATAGGGGCTTTAATAAAGAATGGCCGGAAAGAAGAAGCGGAAGCTGTTAAAGCAGAAACTATACAATTAAAAGCCCGGGCAAAAAGGCTGGGTGAGAGCCTGAATAATTATGAAACGCAATTGGATGAGCTTCTGGTAAAATTCCCAAATCTGCCACATAAGAGTGTTCCTGCAGGGTTGCTCCCGGAAGATAATGAAATTATTTATCAGCACGGTAAAATTCCTGAATTGAAGGATGCCCTGCCGCATTGGGAGCTGATAAAAAAATACGATATCATTGATTTTGAAACGGGGAATAAAATTGCCGGTGCGGGTTTTCCCGTATATAAAGGTAAGGGTGCACGATTACAAAGGGCGCTGATCAACTTCTTTCTGGAAGAAGCCATAAAAACCGGCTATACTGAAGTTCAGCCCCCGATATTTGTAAACCAGGCTTCTGCCTATGCAACCGGTCAATTACCCGATAAGGAAGGGCAAATGTATCACATAGGTGAAGATGACCTTTACCCCATCCCTACCGCTGAAGTTCCTATCACCAACATTTACAGAAATGTGATCCTAAAGGAAGAAGAGCTACCTGTTAAAATAGTTGGCTATACACCGTGCTTCAGAAGAGAAGCTGGTTCATGGGGAGCTGATGTAAGGGGTTTAAACAGGCTCCACCAGTTTGATAAAGTTGAAATAGTTCAAATACAGCGCCCTGATAGTTCCTATCATGCCTTGGAGGAAATGTGCAACCATGTTCAGGGATTGCTCAAAAAATTACAACTGCCATACCGGGTTATAAAGCTTTGCGGAGGAGAAATAAGCTTCACCGCTGCGCTCACATACGATATGGAAGTATATTCAGCAGCCCAGCAAAAATGGCTGGAGGTGAGCTCTGTAAGTAATTTTGAATCATTCCAGGCAAACCGTTTAAAGCTTCGCTGTAAGGGGAAAGATAACAAAAATTTCCTCCTTCATACCCTAAACGGAAGTGCATTGGCTCTGCCGAGATTGGTGGCTGCGATGTTGGAAAATAACCAGGGGAAGGAGGGGATCAGGATGCCGGATGTTTTGCATGAATATTGTGGGTTTGAGATGATTTAAAAATTGTGTTCATGTGTTCACGTGAGCACATGAACACATGAACACTTTTCTTTCAAATATCCAATTCTTTACAATATTCCTGTGCCGCAACTTGTTCAGCTTTTTTCTTGGTAAAACCCCTCCCGGTACCAACAGCTTTATTGTCAATTAAAACCTGGGCGGTAAATTCTTTCCGGTGGTCGTGTCCTGCTTCGTTGACGATCTCAAATCTTACCTCCCTGTTTACTTTTTGAGCCCACTCAATAAGCTTACTTTTAAAGTTCGTATCTGTTTCTATGATTTCATCAAGGTTAAAGTAAGGATTAAGCAGCCTTTCAAGTACAAACCTTCTACATAAGTGAAAACCCTTATCCAGATAAACTGCACCTACCAGGGCCTCCAATGCATTTCCATAAATAGATTTATGCGTTAAAATGCTTTTTCTTCTTAAATCGAACTGAACAAGTTTGTCTAAACCTATTTTTTTTGCAAGGCCGTTTAATGCATCCCTGTTTACCAATCGTGATCTGATCTCGGTTAAAAATCCTTCTTCTTTATAGGGAAATTTTTTAAAAAGATATTCTGCTATGACGGCTCCTAAAATGGCATCTCCCAGGTATTCCAGGCGCTCATTGCTATCAATAGCGCCCTGTTGGTTTTTTTGTAATACAGAAGAATGTTTCAGCGCTAATTTGTAAAGTTCCAGATTACCCGGTTTTTTCCCTGTAATACGATATAATGCTATGAATAGATTTTTCTCATCGGCAGTGGGTTTTTTAAGAAGAAGGGATAAAGGTCTCATGTTAGCTAATCGCATAGCACATGGCGCATAGCGAAAAACGCCATGCGCTATGCGCTTATATTTTTCTAAAAATAATGGAACAATTATGTCCTCCAAAGCCAAATGTATTACTTAGTACAACTTTGATACTTCTTTTTTGTGCTTTGTTAAAGGTAAAATTTAGTTTTGGATCAAACTGTTCATCATCGGTAAAATGATTTATTGTAGGAGGAACTTCCTGGTGCTGAATTGACAGAATGGAGGCGATCGCTTCAATTGCACCTGCTGCTCCAAGAAGGTGCCCGGTCATTGATTTTGTACTGCTAATATTCAGATCGTATGCATACTCGCCAAAAACCTCCTGAATAGCCATTGCTTCACTCAGATCACCGAGGGGTGTAGAAGTTCCGTGAACATTAATATAGTCTATAACTGACGGCTTAATTTGAGCATCTTCCAATGCGTTTTTCATAACATTGACCGCTCCTTTTCCTTCAGGATGAGGTGCCGTGATATGATAAGCATCGGCAGACATACCACCGCCTATCAATTCTGCATAAATATTGGCTCCCCTTGCTTTTGCGTGTTCGTATTCTTCCAATATCAGCGCGCCACCCCCTTCACCTAATACAAAACCATTCCTGTCTTTGTCAAAAGGTCTCGAAGCAGTTTCCGGGGAGTCGTTGCTTTCTGATAAGGCTTTCATTGCATTAAAACCACCTATACCTGCTTCTACAACAGCAGCTTCGGAACCACCTGTAATAAAAATATCTGCTTTGCCTAATCTTATGTAGTTAAAGGCATCAATGATTGCGTTGGTAGATGAAGCACAAGCAGAGACAGTAACAAAATTAGGGCCTCTGAAACCATATTTTATAGAAATTTGTCCTGCACCTATGTCAGCTATCATTTTTGGTATAAAGAAAGGATTATACCGGGGCGTCCCGTCACCGGAAGAAAAATTTTTGACTTCTTCCTGAAAAGTACTTAGACCACCTATTCCTGAAGCAAAGATAACTCCTGCCCTATCTAAATTAATTGAGCCAGGATCAATATTGGAATCCTTTATTGCTTCATCGGCAACAACAACAGCATACTGCGTAAACGGATCCATCTTACGGGCTTCTTTACGCTCCATAAAATCGGTCGGATCAAAGCCTTTCAATTCACAAGCAAACCTGGTTTTGAACTTACTTGCATCAAACCTTGTAATAAACGCAGCGCCACTCACACCTTTTAATAATTCGTTCCAATAATCTGAAACATTATTACCTATAGGTGTAAGCGCACCTAAGCCTGTAACGACAACTCGTTTTAAATCCATAATAGGCTATATAAAAAGAAGTTGGTCCATCTGAGTATCTGGCGGAACCAATTGGGCTCTACATAGGTATCACCCTTATCAAGATTCACTCACTTCTGCTATTACTGTCACTAAGTGAAAGGTGGATGATATCTTATGCGACTTGTTCGTATCTCAATAGCGTCCTTTTTGAGAGATTCTACGGAAATGAAAAATTTCTAATTGACCTTGTAGAAGTTGACCTGATCCGTAATCTGACTCCTCCCGATAATCCACCCTGAGTACCTGTGGGACTAGCGCGATTGAGGTCAGATAGCTATTCGTCCTACAAAAGGGCAACAGGCAAGTTAGATTAATAAGAAATCCCTTTCCTCTATGTAGACCACATAGTTACGCTACTTCTTACCTACGTTAGCCTCTAAGTAATCAACAGCCTCGCCAACAGTAGCAATTTTCTCTGCCTGTTCGTCAGGGATAGCAATGTTGAATTCTTTTTCGAATTCCATGATCAACTCTACAGTATCTAATGAATCTGCCCCCAGATCATTTGTAAAGCTTGCATCAGGAGTAACTTCAGACTCTTCGACACCTAACTTGTCGATGATGATGCTTTTAACTTTTTGTTCGATTTCTGACATTTTCTTTTCATTTAGTTTAAATCGGTGCAAAGAAATACATTTAATTTTATAATGCAAAACAAAATAATTATTTTTGAATGTTTTTTTACAAATTATTTACAGATGAAAACTAAAAGACTAATAGTAGAACACGTCTATGATTTTGAAGTTTTAGGGCTGATCTCATCGGCTAAAGAATATAAACTTGTATGGTCTGTTAATAAAATATTAAATATTAATATGATCAAGCAAAAAGATATTAGTTTTGACTTTTTAACAAGAGGTCAAATTAAATTTTCTAATTACTTATTTGAAACCGTACATAGCAGTTTTATGTTATTAAAAAACAAGTCTTGTTCAAATTTACCGGTTCTCCCCCATTTAGGAGGAGATAGGGAAATTGAGGTGAAAAATCCCTGGTTGCTGCCTGAAGTAAAGCAGTATGACTACATTATACGGCTAAAAGGGATATTCCAGGAATATCTTGGATCAGGTGATAGAATTATAAGTGCGATAAGAACTCTGCCAATTGTTCATTATATTAGCAAATTAAACGTTGAGTCACTAAGATCAAAAGAGAATTTGATATTTTGAAACGATACTAATAAAAAAATGCTAATATACGAATGAATACTAATGATACTAATAATGAAATCTATATTAAGAAGCAGAGTAAAAATATTCGTATAATTAGTATAAATTAGTATATTAGCATTATACATTCGTATATGACCATAAGAGTTAATAAGAAGACCAAAATAGTGGCAACAGTCGGGCCTGCCAGCAATTCTTTTGAAATACTGCTGGAACTTGCAAAAGCAGGTGTGGATGTTTTCCGGCTTAATTTTTCTCACGGTAGCTATAAAGAACACCTCCAGGTACTCAGGCGGGTACGTAAAATAAATAAAAAATACGGTACCCATTTGTGCATTATCCAGGATTTGCAGGGGCCAAAGATAAGGGTGGGTGAAGTCAGGAATAATGAGGTTGAACTAATTGCAGGTGAAAAAATAATTATTACAACCAATGATCTTATTGGGGATAATAAGCGTATCAGCACTACCTACAAATATTTTGCAAAAGATGTAAAAAAAGATGAAAAGATCTTTATTGATGATGGTAAGATACAGTTAAAAGCCATCAAGACAGATGGAAACAGTAACGTAACGGCTGAAATCGTCAATGGTGGGATTTTAAAGTCACGAAAGGGTATCAACCTGCCTTATTCAAAAATAACAGCGCCATTACTGACCGAAAAAGACAAAAAAGATATAAAATTTGGGATAAAGCACGAGGTAGAATGGGTCGCTTTATCATTTGTAAGGTCTGCAAGCGATATATTGGAATTGAAAAAAATAATTAAAAAAAGCAGGAAAAATATTAAGGTAATTGCTAAGATTGAAAAACCCGAGGCGATTAAAAATATTGATAAGATCATTGAAGCGGCTGATGCTATCATGGTAGCAAGAGGAGATCTGGGAGTGGAAATGCTGCTCGAAGAAGTTCCAATGCTTCAAAAAATGGTCGTAAAAAAATGTATTAAGCAAGCAAAGCCCGTTATTATTGCTACCCAAATGATGGAGAGTATGATCACCAATCCCCGGCCTACCAGGGCAGAGACCAATGATATAGCCAATGCAATTATGGACAAAGCTGATGCTTTGATGCTAAGTGCAGAAACCGCTTCAGGCAAATACCCTGTCAAAACGGTATTAAGCATGGTCAAAACGATCCATTCTGTTGAATCACAGGCGAATATATATAACAAATTTGAAGATTTAGATCACGATTCAGAAACATTTTACAATGATAGTGTTGTCTGGAGTGCCTGCAGGCTGGCTATGAATACCAATGCAAATGCAATCATAGGGATGACCATATCTGGCTATACCGGCTTTTTGATCGCAAGCCACAGGCCCCGGGCTTCCATATTTATTTTCTCAAAAAATAAACCGCTATTAAGCACGCTCAGCCTGGTCTGGGGAGTACGGGGTTTTTATTATAATAAATATACTTCTACGGATGTTACCTTCCACGACATAATACAAATCTTAGTTAAGAAAAAATGTATTAAAAAGGGTGATGTGATCATCAATACAGCAAGTATGCCAATCAAGGAACGGGGAAGGACGAATGTGATTAAATTGAGTGTGGTTTAGGATGTTGCATGGTTAAAAACAATATATTATGAAACTCATTCGAAAGATCATTTTATCCCTGCTGATTATCATTGTATTATCAGGAGCAGGAATATACATTTACCTCCTAACGCTCAAACCACAGTATTCGGGTGAGTTGACCCTGAAGGGGCTCAAACAAGAAGTTGAGGTGCTTTTTGATGATTATGGTATTCCGCACATTTATGCTCAAAATCAGGAAGATGCGTATTTTGCTTTGGGCTATGTACATGCACAGGAGCGGCTTTTTCAAATGGAAATATTGAGGAGGGTAAGCGCAGGGCGTTTGGCTGAGATACTGGGGGAAGAACTGGTAGAAACCGACCGCTTTTTCCGTACCCTTGGAATAAAGGAAATTGCCGGAATATCTGCCGCTAAATACCTTAATGATACGACAGAACCTTATCAAAAGTGCTCCTTTGCATACCTTGCTGGCCTGAATCAATTCATCGAAAAAGGTAAAACACCTATTGAGTTTCATTTAATTGGTATTCCAAAAGAAAAATTTATGCCCGAAGACTTATACCTGATCACAGGCTATATGTCATTTACATTTGCAATGGGATTACGTATAGACCCGATCGTTTCCAGGATGATGGAAAAATATGGCCCGGAATACCTGAAAGATTGGGCGGTTAATTACATACCAGGAACCGAAAAAATACCTGTTTACTCCTCATCAAAAAGCCAACACCTGCCCGCCAAAGGCCTATGGCAGGCGGGGCCAGTATCCAGCATCCAGTCGGAGCGAAGCGGAGATCCCCCCGAGTACTCGGGGGGGCATCCAGCAAGAAGTCTTTTATCTAATGCTATAAACAAAATTCTCAATAACCTGCCCGTACCTCTATTCCTTGGAAGCAACGGATGGGTAGTTTCCGGGCAAAAAACAAAATCAGGAAAAGTTATTTTTGCATTTGACGCCCACATCGCATATTCGCAGCCTTCAGTTTGGTATGAGGCACATTTGGAATGTCCTGGTTTCAGCATTTATGGTAACCACCTTGCAGGTATCCCTCTTGCAATTATCGGACATAATCGCTTTGCTGCGTGGGGATTTCCAATGTTTGAGAATGACGATATGGATTTCTATCGCGAAAAAAGCAATCCTGAAAATGCTGACCAGGTTTGGGCAAACGACCATTGGGAAGATCTGCAGATCAGGGAAGAGGTCATTAAGGTCAAAAATGGTGAAGAGGTTACATTTAAAGTCCGGACGTCACGGCACGGACCAATTATGAGTGATGCCATCAAGAATTTGAATTCCCGGTCGTCAGAAAAAGGAAGTAGTGGAAATGAAGGGGAGTTGGCTGACTCTGTTGAGGTTGGACAGGGGCCTGTTTCGTTATGGTGGACCTTTTTAAAGTTTCCCAATCAGTTTTTACAAGCTGCCTGGTTGTTTTCTAACGCAGAGCATATTGACGATGTACGAAACGCTGCTTCCATAATACATGCACCTGGCCTAAGCGTCTTATACGGTGACAAAAAGGGCAATATTGCATGGTGGGCTGCCGGTAAATTGATCGAGCGGCCACCCCATGTTAATCCAAAATTAATTTTAGACGGAGCAAGTGGAAATGATGAGCCTCTCGGTTATTACGATTTTGAACAAAATCCCCAATCAGAAAACCCACCTTCCGGTTTTGTGTATGCTGCAAATAACCAGCCTGATACAATTGCCGGCATATTATACCCTGGTTACTACGTGCCTGAAGACCGGGCAAAACGTATTACCGGTTACCTGAAATCTGACAAAAAGTGGACGGTTGAGGAAATGAAAAAGATGAATACAGACGTGATCTCAGATGCTTATCCCATTATTGCCAGGGAAATTATTAATTTATTAAACGATACTATCCCGGGTACCCGGGATGGCAACGTTAACGCCAGACTAAAGAAAAAAGTCGCACAAATTCTCATAGAATGGAATGGTGATCATCAATTGAATGATGTCGCTCCGGTAATTTATTATAAGCTGATCTATCATATATTGCAGAAAACGGTTGCGGATGAATTGGGAGATGAAGATTTTCAGACCTTTTTGACTACCCATCTTATGAAACGAACCATACCTGTTTTGTTAAGAAATGACAGTTCTGCGTGGTGGGATAACGTCAATACACCAGACATCCGGGAAACACGAAAAATGATCTTCAGTGAGGCTTTTGAGCAGACAGTACGTGAGCTGGAAGATCAGCTTGGCAGCAATATCCTGGAATGGACCTGGGATAAAGTTCATACAGTTGAACATGTACACCTGGTTGGCAGGAAAAAATTCTTTGATAAGATATTCAATGCAGGCCCTTTCCCGGTACCGGGTGGTAACGAAGTGATCAATAATTATGGATTTACGATGAACGGGGAGGGACATTACAAAGTAAAATTTGGCCCTTCAATGCGGATATTGATAGACTTTGCCGACATTGAAAATTCCCTCAGCATCAATCCTACCGGACAATCGGGCTATTTTATGAGTGAACATTATGACGACCAGGCAGAAATGTACAACAAAGGCATTTTCCGAAAGCAAATGATGAACCGGGAAGAGATTGAAAGCACTCAGACAGGGAGGCTGGTGCTGAAACCGGAATAGTAATTGTTAAGATGGTTATATGGTTATATGGTTATATGGCTTTATGGTTATATGGCTATATGGCTATATGGCAACTAAATTGCCAGCAATTAAGCAGCGAGTTTAAACCTATGAGATTAGTAGAGACGTCCAAATTGGGCATCTCTACTAATCACAAACCATATAACCATATAACCATTTGTTGATTAATTACGCAGTTAAGTTCTTAAAAATTTCTTTTAACTTCTCCTTTTTCAGCACTTTCTGCCCTGTTTTGCCCTCTGCTACAACCCGCGTGCCCACCTTGGCAATGATGTCACAGATCAATTCATTGCCTTGAATTAACTTAACAGTCGCAGTTATTTCCACCTTTTCACCTACCAATGCCGGGCTTTTATGAATGATCTTCAGCGCTGTTCCGATCCCCTCTTCATCTTCTTCTTTCATATCCAGTACAAACAACCTTGATGACCATTCCATATCTCTTGCCAAAGCAAACGTGGCATATACATTATGCACTGTACCACTTTCAAAAGTAACCACATCTTTTTCGCTTACTATCTTGTGATAAACTTTTGTATCACCTGGCTTGAAGATATTTTTCATTTCAAAGCACTAATTTCAGACAAAAATAGTAAAATTTATTAAATAGAACGTTGATGACGCTGATAAAACAGATAATCACACCTGATGTGTCCCGACAAGTCGGGATGCGCAGGCACAGATAAAAAATCAGCGAAAATCAGCTAAATCAGTGTCATCCGCGTTCTATTTGTCTTTTTTCGGTAACTTTGCGGATAGTCATACTAAATAAATTGAAAACCATAATAAAAATAACCGCTTACCTGACCGTGGGACTGCTCTTTACGATACTAACCGGTTCGGACAAAATTGACAGCCTCAAAACCGTTATCCAAACAACATACCACGACACGACAAGAATAAAAGCCCTAAACGAGCTCGGTTGGTCATTGATGTATTCCAACCCTGACACGGCAATAATTCTCGGCAAGCAAG
>VRUD01000071.1 GCA_019456305.1 Cytophagales bacterium
CCCCCCTCTCTCTCTTCTCTCTCTCTCTCCTCCCTCTCCCCCCCACTAAATCTTCAAAAACTCCTTAACAATATAAATCTGGAAAATTTATACAAATTATCTGGAATTTTTATACATAGTTTATTTTATATCATTAAAATCCCGTATTATCTTGCGCAAAATTTTTAAATCAAAAAAACTTTATGTCATGAAAAATTTAAAATTTCCCAATTGTGCAAAAAGTATAATAGTCGTTACTTTTATTTGCACATCATTATCAGTTTCTGTTTTCTCTCAGGGGCCTACTACTAAATTTCCTGATGTGAATGGGGTGGATCTACTTATGCCTAATGATACTTTTCAGGTTACTTCGCATTTTAAATTAAAAAATGTATCTGGTACAAAACAACCTGGAGATAAGCTACTGGCAATTGATCAAGATGGTAATGTCAAAGAAGTACCTTTTCCACCTGAAAAGCCTATGATTAAGCCTCCGCCACATAATGGCGGATCACCTGTACTAACTGCTCAATGTTTAGCAATTAAAGGGCGCCGACATGGTAGTAATATTAATAATATTAATTTATGTGATGAAGCAACTACCAACCTTGGAATTGGTACGGAGGAAAATACTTTTCCAACAGGTGTTAGATTTGCAGTAATTGGTGACAGCAGATTTATCGGTACTATTACAGCTTGCACTTTAAGAGTAGATTTGACAGGTGTAGGCTGTGATTATGTATTCGAAAAAGGATATAAAAAAGAAGAACTGGACTATGTTAAAGCCTTCACAGAAAAATATAACCATTTACCAGGGGTAAAATCCGCAAGAGAAATGATAAAGAAAGGGTTAAATGTGAGTGAAATGTTTACCACGCTGCTTAAAAAAATCGAGGAGATATTTCTTCATTTGTTTGATTTTGACAAAGCGCTTCAAGGGTTGAATGATGCTGTTGATGATCTTTTTGAGAATGATAAGGCAATGGAAAAGAAAATTGACAAGCTGGAAAAACAAAATAAAGAGCTCAATAATAAAGTTGATATGCTTGTGGAGCGGGTCTATGCCTTGGAGGAAAAATAAAAATTAGTAGCCTTAAAAATAATATTAATGAAAATGAAAAATATAAGAGTTATTATTTTTATCTTTTGTATATTGAATTTGTTAATACCTAAAGCTTTGGCTCAGCAAATCTTTAAATCTAAAACAATTTCAATTAGTAAGGACAAGCATAACCTTTTAAGTAAAAATTTAAAAGATTATGATATTATACAAATTGATATCAAACAGATAAAATCTTATGTAACTAATGCTGGAGATATAAGTACATTTCATTTAAAATTAGGAAATAAGATAAATGATGTTTTAACCTTAGAGTTGAACGATCTTCGCTCCACGGATTATATCTCTCAAAGAACAACAGATAAGGGTGTTGTTCTTGATCCTGTTGGGCTTACCAATACATACAAAGGTTTTTTAAACTACGACCCAAAACAGGCTGTACGGTTAACCATTGATGATAATAATATTGAGGGTTATTTTGTAAAAGATGGGGAATATATTTATATAGAATCTTTATCAAATTTAATAAAAGGAGATATAAATAATGAATTGGTTTTGTATGAAGGTAATGATATTTTCCAAAAATTACAAAATGGGTTCTTTTGTGGTGTTTCAGATTCAATAAATAATTCCAAAATTATTGGAAGTGAAACAAATAAAATTTCTGCTCAGCCTCTTGACTGTTTTGTACTTGAAATTGCTACAGAAGCTGATTTTGAATATTTTCAAACGCATGGTAGTAATGCAAATAATCAAATTCTTAGTATTTTAAATCAGGTTGAAGGGATATATAACAGCACTTTTGCTATTGATTTTGTTGTTTCTTTTCAAAATATATTTGAAACTTCAAGTGACCCATATAGTGCAACTGCTGTTGGTAATATTTTAATAGAATTTAAAAATGAATGGAATGCTAACCGTACTGATGTAAAAAGAGATGTGGCACATATGTGGTCTGGTAAAGATTTTGATGGTAGTGCCTTAGGAGTTGCATATACCCATTCTGGTGATGGTGTAGTATGTAGATTTCCAACTCTTTCATATGCACTTTCTCAGGATTGGAGTTCTGGATTATTTGGTAAGATTGTGCTAACAGCACATGAAATTGGTCATAATTTTAGTTTAAGTCATTATTTGGGAAATATTTGCAGTGGTATTTGTACTACTGGTACAGGTCCTATAATGTGTCCTTGTGTTCAACCGGATGCTCTATTTTTTTCATCTACTTCAATTACTGATATGAATAATTATTTAGCCGCATGGGGTTCTTGTATTCAATTTCCTGCAGATTTAGTATTAGGGCAACTAACCATTAATTCAACTAAAGTATATGCAGCGACCAATACAATAACAGTGGGTAATTCTTTTGAAATTATTAGCCCTGGTGACGTAACTATGGTTGCAGGTAGTGAGATAATAATTACTGATATAGTTGTTACAGGCAAGCTTTTTGTATTTATTGATCCTAACGTTGACTGCACCATTGGTCAATTGGGAAGACTAAGTTTTAATGATCCTTCAAATAATGAAAATTACAATGAACCAAATGAGGTGAATAATATAAAAAATACTTATTATGATATATTCATATATCCTAACCCCAATAAAGGTATTTTCAATATCTCAGTTCCATCCGAAATTAATTTCCAATTTGCAGTTTATATTTACGATATATTAGGTAAATTAATATTTAAAAAAGAAAATACTTCCTTATCAGATTTCCAAATAAATATAACAGATCACCCCAAAGGATTGTATTTAGTTAAATTTATTAATAATGCTCAAGTATTAAATGGAAAAATAATATATGAATAGATATGCTGGTAGCAAATCATAAAATCTTATATCAATAATTAAATATTATAAATTATGAAAAGAATTATCCTAACATTTTCTTTTGTTTTTGTATTTCGTACAATCATTTTGTCTTGTACTTGTATAAGTCAGCCTAACTTTTGTACTATTATTGATTCTTTTGGTGTTGATTTGATTATTAAAGGAGTAAAAGTGTCCGAGCATTTTCATGGTATGAAGGTTAAAGTACTTGAGGTGCTAAATGGGAATGAACTAAAGGATACAATTATTGTATGGGGTGGGAGTGATGCTTTATGTAGATTTAATACAGACTCTTTTAATATATCTGATACGCTTATTCTTGCTTTAGATTCTACTGATTTTATTATGAATATAGACCTGCTGGATACAATTGAGAAACCAGGAGATTACATGTTAACGATATGTGGTCATTTCTTTTTAAGAATTTTTAATGACACAGTAGTGGGCTATATTTCTGATTCCACTATCCAAAAAATGAGCTATAATGATTTTAAGTCATTTGTTTTCTCGTGTTTAAGATTATTAGTTCCTAATGGTGCCTTTGAGAATTGGAGCTGGATTGGTGGTTGGTATGAAAATCCTGATAACTGGACTACGAATAATAATCAAATACTGAATTTTGTTTGGAAGGATACTACAGCATTCCAAGGGAATTATGCTATTGGAATAAAACCAAATGGATATGCAAGAACTAAATTCCAATACTCTACTCATCCAAACAGCTTAAATGCTTATGTGAAAAGTAATATTTCAGGAGCAGATAGTGTTTTTATAGATGTATTCCTTTTTTCAGGGGGAAGCATTGTAGATGAAGGTCACTGGATAAACACTAATTCTATTACAAACTATGCACTTATTAACATACCTTTAAGTCAAAACTCATCAGTAGTTGATTCCATTGAAATTTCTATTAAGGGTGGAAAACAGATCAATACTGTAGTTGTAGCTGACGAATTATCATTTGATTTTTTACCTGCTGTAGGAATTTCGATTAATCATTCAAATTTTAAAAAAAGTAAACTATTATTATATCCCAACCCCTTTAATGATGCGACTACCATAGAATATACTTTAAAAGAAAATAGCCTTGTAAAATTGAATATTTACAATATATCTGGTCAGTTTGTCACTAAGTTAGTAAATGAACACAACCAACCCAAAGGCAAACACCAGATCAGATTTGATGCAGGCAATTTAGCTCCTGGTCTTTATTTCTGCACCATCACCACCAAAGATTATACTGCTTCTCATAAATTTTCGGTTGTAAAATAATAGCCAAATATCATTTCTTTTATTTATTTTTCCACCTGCCCGCCAAAGCTTTAGCGCAGGCGGGTCAATTATCTTCAATCAAAAACAGTATAAGCTCCTTCGGTCCATGCGCCCCTAATACAAGCGTCTTCTCAATATCAGCGGTGCGGCTGGGGCCTGTTACCAATGAGATCATGGAGGGTAATTTATCTTTGTATTTTTCCCCAATTAATTTTAACCCATCAGCAATGTCATACGCAATTTGAGAGGTATATGCTACCACTATATGTGTGGGCGGCCATATCCCCCATCTTCGTCCTGCAGCTTGTTTAGAGCTTACCAGAATGCTCCCTGTACGGGCAACTAAGCATTCACAAAGCGTGATGCCTACCTCAGCATGGAGTAAGTTTTCATTTCCATCCAACTTATCATGGTTATACGGAATGAATTGAATTTTGGCAGCAGAGACCTTTTTTTGCAAAGAACTGTCACTTACCAAAATACCTTTCTTTTTTTTTGAAAGGGTAAGTTGCAGGTTTTTGTAAAATTCGTTTTCATTTTCACAGAAAATAAAAATCCCGCTGGCTTTAATAAAATTTTCTGCAAAATCAACCGCTATGTCTTTATTGTTATTTACGAATATTGGAGACGAGAAATCAGGTTTGCTAATTGGTTTGCCCGGTTCATTATGGAGGGCTTTTCTGATGTTGTTAAGAATTATTTCCCTTGATTTAACCTGGCGCATGATGAAGAAGTTGACGGTTACTCCCCCCGAGTACTCGGGGTCAACTGTCAACTGTTTTATTCTTTGCTTTCTGCTTGCTGCTTCTTTGTTTTAGGAATAGATTTTTTTTGCGGGATATTATTAGCTTTAACTGATTGGCTGTTGAGCTTGATATCTTTACCCTGTTGATTTTTTCCTTTATTCAACGGGGGTGTTTTTTTATCCAGTCCGTTGGATCGGGATTTTTTATCCAGGTTGTTCTCTTTATTATCACGGAGATATAAGTCATCCGTATGCTTTTTAAATGGATCTTTTCCAAGGATCTTTTTAAGGTCTGCCTGAAATATAGTTTCTTTTTTAAGCAGAACTTTGGCAACAGCTTCCACTTGGGGGCGTTTTTTAGCAAGAAGTTTTTTGGTTCTTTGGTAACAACTGTCAATAAGTATTCTTACTTCTTCGTCAATGGTTTGAGCAGTAGCTTCAGAATAGGGTTTGCTGAATACATATTCAGCTTGTTTTGAATCGAAGAAAGAGACATTACCAATTTTTTCATTCATTCCATAAATAGCAACCATATTGTAAGCCATTTTAGTAATTGTTTCCAGGTCATTTAGAGCGCCTGTTGATATTTTACCAAAAATCATATCTTCAGAAACCCTGCCACCCAGGGTCATGCACATTTGGTCCAACAGTTGTTCTTTTGTATAAAGAAATTGCTCTTTGGGAAGATATTGAGCATAACCCAGTGCAGCAGAGCCTCTTGGGATGATGCTTACTTTAACCAACGGATCAGCATGTTCTAAAAACCATCCCGAAACAGCATGGCCTGCTTCGTGATAAGCCACAATCTTTCTTTCTTCTTTAGAGATGATCTTGGTTTTTTTCTCAAGCCCGGCAATCACACGATCTATCGCATCGTGAAAATCCTGCATTTCAATCTTCTTTTTTTTATTCCTGGCAGCTATCAATGCTGACTCATTACATACGTTAGCAATATCTGCACCGGCAAAACCGGGAGTTTGGGCAGAAAGTTTCCGGGGATCTATTTCTTTGGAAAGTTTAAGCGGTTTAGTATGCACTTTAAATATCGCTTCTCTGCCAACCAGGTCGGGCTTATCAAGGCATATTTGCCTGTCGAACCTGCCCGCTCTCAGCAGTGCGGAATCCAGTACATCAGGCCTGTTTGTAGCAGCCATGATGATCACTCCTGAATTTGTAGAGAATCCGTCCATCTCAACCAACAGCGAGTTAAGGGTGTTTTCACGTTCATCGTTAGAAACAGGTACTTGTGCTCTTGCCCTCGAACGGCCTATAGCGTCTATTTCGTCAATGAAGACGATACTGGGCGATTTTTCTTTTGCCTGTTTAAAAAGGTCTCTTACCCTGGCAGCGCCCACTCCGACAAACATTTCTACAAAATCTGAACCCGAAAGCGAGAAAAAAGGTACTTGAGCTTCACCTGCAACGGCCTTTGCTAATAAAGTTTTACCTGTACCGGGGGGGCCTACCAACAATACGCCCTTGGGTATTTTGCCTCCCAGTTTTGTGAATTTTTTTGGGGTTTTCAGAAAATCCACCACTTCCTTGACCTCTTCTTTAGCTTCTTCCAATCCAGCTACATCTGCAAAAGTGACCTTGACTTTATTGTCAGCATCAAATAATGAAGCTCTTGATTTGCCTATATTGAAGATATGGCCACCCGGGCCACCCGTAGCTACCCTTCGCATCAAATACCAAAAACCGAACAGGATCAGGATCAAGAATCCCCAGTTAAATAACCACCCTGTAAAATCAGAGGGCTGCTTTACGGAAATAGCAATTTTGCTGTCAGCAGGCAACGTTTTCTGAATTTCATCTAAATCTTCCTCAAATTTTTCTGCTGAAGTAACACGAAACTCATAATGGGGCCCTTTCGTAATATCAAAAATCCCTTTATCGGATAGTTCTTTTTTATATGGCTCTTTTTCTAATGAATTTTCTTTTAGAGTTACTTCAACAATATTATTATCATAGATAACAACTTCTTTGACGTCATTGCGGGATAACATTTCCCAAAATTTTTCTTTTTTAATGTTAACGGTTGAACTGGTTTTATTGAAGTAGGTAATAACAAAAATTAACACAACTAATAAAACAATGGCCCAAACCTGGATATTCGGTTTCTGGTTATTCGAAGAGCCAAAAAATTTCCCGTTTTTGTTTTTATTACCACTTTTATTATTGCCGTTCGTGGTTTTGCTATTATTATTATTTTTATTTTTCATATTGTAATATATTGTATCTGAATTTCAATCCCGAGTACTCGGGGGTAAGATTTATTTTTGAGTTTTTAGAGACGCCCTTATGTTCTTTACCTGTTACATCACAGCATCCCCCCATAATTCTTCAAGCGCATAAAATTTCCTTCTATCTTTTAAGAATATGTGTGCAACGGCATCAACATAGTCTAACAATATCCATTCCTTATTTTCCCTGCCTTCTATATGCCAGGGAGCATGTTTGTTTTTTTTATATACTTCTTCTTCAACAGCATTTGCAATCGCATCTACCTGTGTACCAGAATTTCCTGAACAAATAATAAAATAATCGGCTATACTGTTGTTGATCTTTTTGAGGTTTAACACTTTAATATCAACTGCCTTTTTTTCCTGCATTCCCTTACAGATCAGCCTGCACAAAACCTTTGAACTTATTTTATTTTTGGTCAATAGTAACAGATTGATAAATTTTCTCCAGCGGAATACCACCCTGCAACAAACAAGGGAAAAAATTCTACAGATTAAAAATACAAATGTATGAGAAAAAATTAACTTTACAACAATAAAGCCAAAAAAATTAAATGACTATGACCAATAAGATAGAAAATATCAATCCGAATACCCTCTTTATCGGTAAAAAGATCATTTATCTGCCAAATTGTCATTCGACCAATGATTCAGCGCAGTTAATTCTGGGCAATAATGATGTATTTGAAGGCACGACAATTGTAACCAATAGACAAACTTCAGGTAAAGGACAAAAAGGAAATCACTGGCAATCTGAGCCGGGGAAGAATCTTACTTTTTCCATCATTTTAAAACCTGGCTTCCTGGATGTAAAACAGCAATTCAAATTGAATTTTGCGGTTTCACTGGGTATATTTGATTTTCTTAGCAGTTTTTTAAAATCCCATGTCAAAATAAAATGGCCAAATGATATTTACTATAAAGATAGTAAAATTGCAGGAATATTGATAGAAAATTCTATTCGCTCAATGAAAATGCAACATTCAATTGTGGGCATTGGCATAAATGTAAATCAGGTGAATTTTGAGAAAGTGGGATATGCTGTTTCAATGAAAACGATAAGCGGAAAAGAATATTCATTGGAAAATATGTTGGCTGATCTGTTGGGATTTTTTGAAGTTAGATATTTACAGCTAAAATCAAACAAACACAAAATATTAAAGTCTGATTATATGCAATGTTTATATTGGTATGAAGAGAAACGCCTTTTTCGGATTCCGGATTCCGGATTCAGGTTTTCAGATTATAAATTTGAGAAGAACCAGATTGTTGAAGGAAAAATAATTGGAATAGATGAATCCGGAAAATTGGGAATTAAGATTGGGAAAGAGGCGATTTATTTTGGTTTTAAGGAGATTGAATTTGTGAAGTAGTGTCGTAACAATTTAATTACGCAATATTGTAATCATAAAATATATTATTTCATTGTTCAATTGTTAAGATGGTTATATGGTTATATGGCTTTATGGCAACTAAATTGCCAGCAATTAAGCAGCGAGTTTAAACCTATGAGATTAGTAACTCTTTCAGCTAATCACTAACCATTTAACCATATAGCCATATAACCATATAACCATTTGTTGATTAATAACGAAAGAATCTATTTATTACTAATTATCGTTTATAAAAAATAAATTCACCTCCTTCATCTCCTACATTTTTTAATGGATTACCGATGGGTGTTTGTTTTGTTACTTCTGCAACCTTCACTTTTACATACTGTACAATTTCAGAAACAAGCATTTTTTCTTTCTCATTCTCTTTTAGAAAACTAATAAAAGCATTTGCAAATGGGCTGTGTTGTCCTCCCCGACCATCAGAAACAGTTTCTAATCTACCGGATGCCAGGCCCCACCGTGATTTATATTGTTCAACATTTTCGGTATAACCTCTGTTTGATTCAGAAAATAAAGAGCCTGAAAAGCACGCATCTGCGACCAGGAAGGTATGTCTTGAATTGATATTTTGTAATATTTTTTTTATAGAGGTGTTGGATAAATAATCGCCATCACTTCCCAGATCTGCTTCAAAGGGTATCCAGTAACCTTCATTGAGCAGATCATCAAAATGACCGTGCCCGGCATAATAGATCAATAAATTATCCTGGGGAGATATCTTTTCAATGTAATTTCTCAGCGTCTTATAAATATTGTTTCGGGTAGCATTTGAATCCAGCAAAACAATGGTATTGGTGCTGTCAAAACGATACATATTGATTAAAGTACCTGCTACATTTTTTGCATCTGAAACAGCATTAAACAGCTTGGGCCAATACTGATAATCATTGATGCCTACAACAAATAAATAGTTCACGGCTTTTTGTGCATCGTATTTTTCTTCTTTTATATCTTTTCTAATTACATCAAACCATCTTGCAGTTATGTTATCATTTACATCCACGGCTTCAATTTTCACCTTATTTACTCCTGGGGTGAGTGGGATCAAGATGACAAAACTCCCATTTTTTTTCACAGGTACTTTCCTACCATTGATCAACAGGTTTCGTACGCCTGATTCATCAATTACAGTTCCTCTTACATCTATTAAATCCCTTGAGATAATAATTCTATTATTTTTGATATTAGGAGGATTTGAAACATATATTTGTGGTGGTGCATTATCTTTCTCGTCCTTAAATTGGTATACGGGAACAATATTTAATGAAGATACATCCCGGAGTTTCGTGTATTTACCTTCAATTTCGGTAGTAGCTAAATATTTGCCATCCGGACTAAAGCTTAGAGAAGATATCGAATTGCGGTGCTTTTTTTTGAAATTCATGAACAAAACCCCGGTTTCTGCTTCCCAAATGACGGCTGACTTATCCCCGGAAGCAGAAGCGAGAAATTTTCCATCAGGACTATATTCAAGATCAAATATCCAACCTTTATGTGCTTTGGATTTTGCATCAGTTTTGCCGTGCAAATGTGTAGTATGTTTTGGATGTATCTGACCGGATAATGTAACTGATTCTGAGGTATCTTCCAAGCTCCATATTTTTATCGTTTTATCATCTCCCCCGCTTGCCAGGTATTTTCCATCAGGGCTGAAAGTTAGTGTTCGGATCAACTTTTTATGCGCTGCTATCTTGCGAATAATCTTTCCGGTACTGACCTCTCTTATTATTACAATTCTGTTGTTTCTTTCCAGGATTTTTTTATTTGCTGTCTGTTGTATGTCTCCCCCTGCACTTGCAACATATCTTCCATCAGGACTGATTGCCACACACTTTACTTTCCTAAGATGCTCAGAATAACTTTGCTTTTCGCTGCCGGTTTCAAAATCCCATATTTTTACGGTCTTATCATTACTTGCCGTTGCCAGAAAGTTTCCAACTTTGCCATATGCCACTGAATTGACAGCTTTAGTATGCCCCTGTAAAGTTTTAATTTCCTTGTTAGCTTCTATATCCCATATCTTTACAGTTTTATCCTTACTAACTGTGATCAGATATTTGCTGTCGGAGCTAAAACACAGGTCGTTGATCTGGCGTTTATGTCCTTTGAATTGTTTGGTAAGCGTACTGGTACCACTTAGCCAGAGATTTGCTTTTTTTCCTTTTGTGGTAGCAAGATATCTCCCGTCAGGGCTAAAGGTGAGCCATTTGGTGTTTTCTCCTGTCTTTATTTTTAAGATCAGATTATCCTGAGCGTATAGACTGAAAGACAGGAGAAAAGAAAATAAGCATGTGGGATAAATCAGTAAATTGTTCATAATAGCTATCTTTAATAACTACGCAAAATCCATTAAATCATTTATACTATATACCTGATCAATTGCCAGGAATGATAAGAAGTAATCATCAATTATTTCAAATTCTTCTCTCTGTTCTAGTGTTAATTGTTCAATATCCTTAAATTTATGAAGTGGTATACTAATCTTTCTATCATTATCCAAATTTAACAACATTGTGTTGTTTTTACTAAATTGGATACCTTTAATTTTCGGTTCGTCTAATGTTATATTTTTCATAACCTAATCGCTTTTAGTTGTTTTTGTTCATAGAATAATTAAACCTTCTTTTATGAATATCTCTTTTAAAGCATTATCCGAAGTAAGATATCCATCTACATTTTCTTTTATAAAAAGTGCACAAGCTAATTGTATTGAATCTAATGTTCTTAAGCCATCTATTCCATACTTTTTTATTAACTCTTTTGCTGAATTTAGAATTTCCAAATCTACTTTCACCCATTCATATTTAGCATAATCATCTTCAAAATTTTTAATTACTTCCTTTCCTAATTCTTCAGTAGATTCACCCTGTCTGATCTTTTTCCAAAACGCAGAATTAAATTCCACTTTTGCTAATTCAGAAAGATATATGTTGTCAATATCTTTAGCAAGTATTTCTAAAACCCTCTCGGTATCAAATTCTGAATGATAAATATTGATAATTGAAGATGTATCTAAATAAATATTTTTCATTCGCTTCTTCTTTCTTCTATGAGTGCATCACACACAGAGCCTTTTATACCTCTTGAAGCTTCCATTGATTTAAAAAAATTAAAATCATTCAAATCAAGCTTACCTTTACGATCTTTTTTTTGCTTTTTATCATCTTCAGGCAAAAAAGTGACTATTACATTCACTTCTTTTTTAAAAGGTACTTTATCCAGAAGATTAACAATACCGTTTTGATAAATTCCTTTAACTGCTATCATAGTTACTGATTTTTTTAATATTATTGTTTCAAATTTAATACTTTTTCAAATAACAAACAAATATAATTATTTAAAGCTTTAAAAACTATACGAAAGCCCAAAGGAAAAGGTTAAAAGATTTAAACGCCTATTGTCAAATACATCCACTTTTGAAAATGTGGTATAATAAGCCACCTGTATCGGAGTGAACCTTATTGATCGTGAAATTCTTATATCCAGGCCAATTCCACTCCCTAATCCTTTTTGTGTTGTACCAATGTTGGGTTCCTGATATATTATCATCTCATTGCCGGGCGTATCATTTATACTTATTTTATCACCTATCCTCACAATCTGAGAAATGTTGAGATTGATGAAAATATAGGGAGAAAAAATTGATTGAGGTAACGCATTGAGCTTTATACTTACCCCGGTGATATTTATTCGCTGCCTGTCAAAACCATAGTTACATGGATTGCTAAGAAATTTCGGACTTGCATTATCTTGGTTTTCATATGAGCATATATGAAATTGACCAATATCCGGACCCTTGTACTCAGGTATCCTTCTTTTTTTTATACCATTAAATCTTATACTATTATTGGTTAAGCCTACAGAAAAATGAGCATTCAATTTATAGTAAACGGTATAGCTTACGTTTAGTCCGACTTGATGCCCTTCATCAGGCGGTGGTGCAAAACCTATAAGCGGCTGAATGGTTATTTTTTTTATACCTTGTGCTGCTGAAAAGTTGACAGTAAACAATAGACAATTAACAAAAAGGGCTATAGCAATAAAGAGAAAGTTGACGCCAGGTATCCGGCCCCAGTTGTATAAAGAAGCAATCCAACGGGGTAAACATTTGGCAAAAAAAGAGATCAATTGTTTCATTTGTAAATAATTCATTTTTAACGCGAAATCAGTTTTAGGGTTCAAAAATTTCATTATCATTGAATTTAAAAACACCCCCACCGCAACCTAGCCCCCCCGCAATCATCGCAACTTTCTATCAAATCATCCAAACGAGCTACGTTAGCACAAGCCGGATCTCCATCTGCACCGTTTTTCAGCCATACAAAAGAAAGACCCCTGGAAACCATTTGATTATCTTCTCTGATCGTATAAACTTCAAATGGGATCTGATAGCAGGTTTTTAGTATATTTTTGGTAATACTTAGGTCAAGGAAAATAGAAAAGTTAACCTTACCCGAATCCAGCCCCATCAGATCATTACGCTGAAGCACGAACATACTATCAGAACACATTAGCTTTAATCCAACCCGGTTTACATAAAGATTTTCCCAATTATTCTCAAAATAAAAAGGGACGTTGAATTCTAACCTACCACTTAATAAAACCGGCACAACTTCAAAATAAATATAGCCTCTGGAGGTACCAGAGTTGTAAAAAGATATAGATATATGAAAAACAGTATCATACCCGGTTGGGGGAGGACAATCAGGACAATTAGGCTGATATGTAAAGCCAAAACTATCAACGGGCATTTTTTTCCATTCGCCAGACAATATAAGATGTTTTTCTACCAGATTTTCATCAAGCGTTTCCGGCATGTTTGCTTTTATATCCTGAAAGGTGAGGTTTTTGTCATATTCAAGCTTGCTGCAGGCTGTGAATATGAACACTATACTTAAAGACAGTAAAAGAATATAGAGTTTGCGATTGATCATAATTCAATGCCATTATTCCAATATTCCAGCAATAATAATGATTTCTGCTGAAAGAGGCTTTAATCCAAGCCAGGTCTTGGAAAAAATTTAGCTATTACTTGCCTTTATTTTTAAAAAGAAAATAAATACGAAATAATACATAAAAAAAAGTAGCAGTTCCCACTGCTGCTGTTACATACTGGTTGTATGTTGCAATATTCATAAATGTGATCAGCAACAACAAAATTAAATCGTATATCGTGTGTGATGATTCCATGATTTAGTAATTTTAAAATATAGCTTTTTTATAATACATTTGTAAATATACTAAAATAGTATTAATGTCAAGTTAATTTAGTAAAAAAACAAATATATTACAATATACTTAATATTCCAAATTTTAAAATCAAAATTGCAATCACTATATCAACAATTACCAAATAAATCTGGCCCCGTAGTTCAATGGATAGAATAGGAGTTTCCTAAACTCTAGATCCAGGTTCGATTCCTGGCGGGGTCACTAGTATAACGTTTCAATAAAATAGTAACATATAACAATACTATTAAATCCCAAACTCAAAATCCCAAATCCAAAATAAATCCCAATAACTAAATCCCAAATCCCAATTTCTCCATGCCTAAGGAGTGGCTTTTTTTTGGGATTTTTGACTTTGGATTTATTTTGGATTTTGAACTTGGGATTTTGGATTTATTTATTATTTAGTGCTTGTTATTTGGAATTTCCAGAACAAGATTATGTAAATGTTTTAATGAAACGCTGTACCAGTGTAGTGATTTTTTAATTGGTAAAGTATTTTCAGCGCTAAAACCTGACAAAATTCATGTATTTGTATGATTTGTATCATTTTCTTTGAATATCAATTCTATTCACATTTGCAAATATGTAATTGCTTACATATTTGAAAAATGGAAAAAATAGATATTAAAACATTAGAAGCATCAGCAAATATTTTTAAAGCTATCGCACATCCCATGCGTTTAGCAATAATTGATGCTTTAGAAGGAAAAGGAAGAATGAACGTTAAAGAAATATATGAAAACGTGGGATTAGTACAAACTGCGGCTTCCCGGCATCTGAGAATTTTAAAGGATAAGGGCATTTTGAACTGTACGAGAAATGGTAAAAATGTTTATTATTATTTACAATATCCGGACATTAAACTAGTGATACAAGGTATGCAAGGATGCGCTACGAGGTAATTTTTTTGCTTTTAAAATGTATGTATTTACATATATGTAATATTATAACTGTTATGTTTATATTTAATGTCATTGTGTCTTTGTTACCCTGATGCTAATTAAAATTATGCAATTATCAACCCCACAATGTCAACACTGTATAAATAGAGAGATAAACCCATTTCACTTCTGCAATACGGATGAAATTTCCAAGATCAATGATCATAAAACTTATTCTGTATATCAACGGGGGCAAGTTATTTTCCAGCAGGGGAGCAATCCGATTGGTTTGTTTTGTATTTATTCAGGAAAAGTAAAGATATATAAGCATGGAAGTGACGGTAAGGAACAAATAGTGCGCGTAGTGAAACCAGGAGGTTTTGTCGGATACAGGTCATTACTTGCCGAGACGCAATATTCAGCTTATGCTGCTGCCATGGAAGATGCGGCAATATGTTTGATACCAAGGCGCGAGTTCTTTTCATTGATGCATACTAACAATCGTGTTTCTGATGCTATGATGAAACTATTATGCAAGAATCTACAGGAAGCAGAAGAAAAAATAGTGGATATTGCTTACACTCCTATCAGGGGTAGAATTGCCGAAGCATTGTTATTACTGGAAAAATCTTACCGGGTTGATAATAACAAAAATGTCGTGGTACCCATTACCAGGAAGGACCTGGCAAGTATCGTAGGTACTGCCCAGGAATCAGCGATCCGATTATTATCTGAATTTAAGAGAGAAAAACTCATAGAAATTAACGGTAGAAAGATCACAATCATAGATACCAAAGGTTTACTGAGCATTGCTAACATTTATAATTAACACCTAAATATCTTTATTAAAAAAAACTCCTTTATTCTCTTTTCTTTGCAATGATTGTTGAATGCAAAGATAGGCAATTGTTACCATATTGCGTAATTCACACAACTGGGGTGAAAGTATGTTGGTATCATATAGACTTTTAGTTTCATTATAGATCAAGTCAATTCTTTTCATCGCTCGTTGTAGCCGTTCACTAGATCTTACGATACCTACATAATTGCTCATTATATTTCTTAATTCTTCGCAGTTGTGGGTAATTAAAACCTGTTCTTTGGGAGTTACAGTCCCCTGGGTATTCCAGTCAGGGATGTTTGTTTTGATTGAGATCTTTTTTATGGTTTTAATTGTATCCAGATAACAGTGTTGGGCAAAGACCAAAGCTTCCAGCAGTGAATTGGAAGCCAACCGGTTTGCACCATGCAAACCGGTAGATGCACACTCACCGCATGCATACAAATATTTGATAGATGTTCTGCCATGTGCATCTGTTTTAATGCCTCCACAAATATAATGTGCAGCGGGTACCACGGGAAGCATATCTTTGTTCATATCAATGCCCATGCTTTTACATTTTTTGTAAATGTTTGGAAAATGATTTTTCAATTTATTTTTATCAATATGCCGGCAATCCAGAAAAACATATTCATGGCCTAACGTCTTCATTTCATAGTCAACTGCCCTGGCTACAATATCACGGGAAGCCAACGAGCCTCTTTCATCATATTTTTCCATGAACTGTTTGCCCTTTTTTGTTTTTAAGATTGCGCCTGCTCCCCGAACAGCTTCGGATATCAAAAAGGATGGATTTTCACTGGGACAGTATAACACAGTAGGGTGAAACTGGATAAATTCCATGTTTTCTATGACCCCTTTTGTTCTGTAAGCCATAGCAATGCCATCACCGGTAGCAATAAGAGAATTGGTGGTATTGCGATATATCTGTCCGGCTCCGCCTGATGCTAATAATGTTATACGAGATAGGATTTTATCTATCACTGATGTTTTGAGATTCATAACATAGGCACCGTAGCATGCTGTCGGAGTGCTTGAGCGATTGATATTTTTGCCCAAATGATGTTGCGTGATCAGATCTATTGCAAAATGCCAGGTCAAAAGTTTTATTTGAGGAGTTTGATGTACCAGATTTAACAAAGTTTGCTCTAACTCTAATCCTGTTATATCTTTGTGATGGACAATTCTACTGGCAGAATGCCCCCCTTCTTTCCCCAGGTCAAGTTCACCGGAGTTGTTTTTATCAAAACGGGCACCCCATTGAATTATCTCTTTGAGTCGATCTGGCCCCTTTTTAATTACCATTTCCACAATTTCACGATCACATAATCCATCACCTGCCTTCAAAGTATCTGAAATATGTTTTTGGTAGGAATCCATTTTAAAATCGGTCACCACTGCCACACCACCCTGGGCATATTTTGTATTGGATTCACTCTCATCAGCTTTGGTTATAATGGTAACTTTGAGATCCGGGAAATGAAGGGCAACTTTAAGGGCAAAAAACAATCCCGAAATACCCGACCCAATAACCAGTACATCGGTTTTCATACGGTTGTAATTCAGTTGATTTTTATGGCTTGATAAATTTTTTAGGCTCTATTCTAAATATTGGTTGATAGTAATTATAAAAACAGTTGGCAGTTGGCCTTTTCAAGTTGGCAGTTGGCAATAGGCAGTTGGCAAAAAACTCCCTCGCCACCTGCCTGCCCGCCTGTCTGGCGGACAGGCCAGGTATAAGCCTTCGCATTGGCAGGCAGGAAGGCGAGGGAAGATTTGCCAACTGCCAACTGCATTTTGCCAACTTATTGAATTTACTGAACCGAAAACCGATAATCTATCATCCAATATTTAGAAAAGAGCCTAATTGTTCAATTGATCTCCATCATTCTTTGAATAGGTTTCAGCGCTTTTTTCCTGATATTTTCAGGGATATTGATCTCAGGTTTTTCATTTTTTAAACACAAATAAAGCTTTTCCAGCGTATTCATCTTCATGTATGGGCACTGCTGACAGGCAGAACACGTTGCTACCACCGGGGCTGGAATAAAAGTTTTATCCGGACTAACTTTGCGCATCTGGTGAAAAATACCGGTTTCTGTAGCTACTATATATTCTTTGGCTGTATCTGTTTTAGTAAACTTTATCAGTGTACTTGTTGAACCTATTTTATCAGCAATTTCAAGCATATAGGAACTGCATTCCGGGTGAGCTATTACTTTTGCATTGGGATATTTTTTTTTAATATCATCAATTAGATCGCTGGAAAATTCCTGGTGTACAATGCAGGTGCCTTCCCATATTATCATTTCCCTGCCGGTTAATCTCTTCAGGTAATATCCCAGATTTTTATCCGGGGCGAAAATGATCGGTTTGTTTTTCGGAACCGATTCAATCACATTCGCTGCATTTGACGATGTGCAGATTATATCGCTCATCGCTTTGATCTCAGCCGTGCAATTTATATAGGATATTACCAGATGGCCGGGATGTTCTCCCAGGAATTTTTTGAATGATCCCGGAGGACAGGATTCTGCCAGTGAACAGCCGGCCTCTTTGTCGGGAATAAGCACCTTCTTACCGGGATTTAAGATCTTAGCGGTTTCACCCATAAAATATACTCCTGCAAATACTATAATATCAGCATCTGTACGAGCTGCCTCTTGAGACAGACCCAGGCTGTCGCCAACGTAATCTGCTATTTCCTGGATGGAAGCCTCCTGGTAGTAGTGAGCAAGGATAATCGCATTTTTTTCCTTTCTAAGTTTTTCAATTTCAGCAACGACATCACCGGGATGGTTATCATCCCGACAAAGTCGGGATGAATTTGCCGGATGTTGAGGGAAAATTGTTGTACCCGGATTATCCTGACAGTTCTTTTTAGCATTCTCATAGTCCATTTGTCAATTTTTAAAAATTTTATACGTATGGCAAGATCATTCTGACTATAAACCATATTATCCCGCAAAAAATAACAGCCAGTAATCCTATGATCAATATTGCCCAGACTATACTTTTAAACACTTTAAATTGAATGTTTATTTCCTGAATAAACTTGCTCTGTTGTATGATTTTTTTCATTTATAATATCCGTTTTTATCTTACCCGGTATAACAAAAGTCGTCATAAACCAAATCAAAAAGCCAAATACAAGACAAATCATAATTACAAAGATGAGCACCCAAATCGGGGTATAGAATAACATGTCCTTATACAGCTTGACGGAAAAAAAAAGTTTTGGCTTTTTCATTTATTATGATTAGCGTAGGGTTGCAGTAGAGACGTTGCATGCAACGTCTCTACTGCAACCCTACACTATATATTGAAATACTTTAGTTTTTGGTTGTTAGTTTTTGGTTATGGTTTGATAGTTTATGGTTATAGTTTTTGAGTTTGTTGGTCGTGCCATGAGTCCGGCATTAGCAAACTATTGAACCAATGAACTAAAACTAATAACCAAATAACTAAAACTAATAACCAAAAACCATGAACTAAAATTATAATACTTATTCAGGAATTAACATGACAATAATCAGTAGACAGAATGATATTTGTCAGACTTTTAAATAATGATCCGGAATCTTATCTAACAGGATCAACGCACCATGCGCCTCAACTACATCCTAAACTATTCCCGCAATTCAAACATTTATAACAGGTTCCTGACCGGACGGTGATATGCCCGCATACATCACACACAGGAGCATCGCCCATCATGCCGGCCAGGTATTCATCCCCACCTGCCTGCTGGGAGGGAATATCATTTCCCTTCATCCCGAGTATTCGGGATCGTAGAGGACTCTGCGGATTACCGATTTCAGTAGAACCACCTCCGACAGGATTGGCGGGTGGAGACTCTACCAGGACGGAAAGTTGGGATTTTCTTATTTGGGATTTATTTTGCCTGTCTGCCTCAGGCAGGGATTTCTCCTTCTGGCCTTCATCTGGCTTAATATGCAGCAAATCCTCTCTGCAGAGATATTCCCATCCTAATAGCCTGAATATATAGTCTATCACTGAAGTTGCATTTTTTATGTAGGGATGATCCACAGTGCCAGAAGGTTCAAAGCGGGTAAAGGTAAATTTATTCACAAACTCCTCCAGCGGAACCCCATATTGCAGCCCGATAGAAACAGCGATGGCAAAGCAATTCATTAACGACCGGAACGAAGCGCCTTCCTTGTGCATATCTATAAAGATCTCGCCAAGCGTATTGTCATCGTATTCGCCTGTGCGGACAAACACGGTCTGCATACCTATCTTTGCTTTTTGCGTAAATCCTTTTCTTTTTTGAGGCAATTTTTTACGTTCTACAATGCTGGAAAGTTCCCGTTTGAAGGATGTGTCTTTTGTGCTGGCCATTATTTGTGTAGCAGCTTCCAGGACTTGCTTTGGGGTAAAAGTGATGGCAAAGTCTTCCCGAGTACTCGGGAGAGGACGATGTCCAGTGGACATCGGGCCAGCATTGCGGGAGGCTGGGGGGCTTGCACATTCCGGCTTCAATTCCTTGTCTGACTTTTCTTTATTAGAGCTGACCGTTGAAAGCGGCTGTGAAAGCTTGCTCCCGTCCCGGTAAATCGCACAGGCTTTTAATCCCAATTCCCAGGAAAGTTCAAAACATTCCTTAATTTCTTCCACAGATGCCTCGTTTGGCAAATTAACTGTCTTGGAAATAGCTCCTGATATGAAGGGTTGAACAGCAGCCATCATATGTATATGACTGTGTGAAGACAGGTAACGTTTCCCTTTTTTGCCGCACCTGTTTGCACAATCAAATACCGGTAAGTGTTCTTCTTTTATATATGGAGCGCCTTCTATTGTCATTTTTCCACAAACATGATCATTGGCCTGTTCAATTTCTTCATCACTAAATCCAAGCTCCTTTAACATATTGAATGATGTGCTGTTATATTGTTCGGGTACTAATCCCAGTCTTTTAGTGCAGGCCTCGCCTACCGTGAAAACATTAAACACAAATGATATTTCAAATGCTGATCTTACTGTTTTATCTAATTTCTTTATTTCGCTTTGTTTAAAGCCCTTTTCCTGAAGTGTATCATAATTAATATGCGGGGCGTCTTTGAATGTTCCTGTACCTTTTACATATTCAGTAATGGTATTAACCTGTTTATTATCGTAACCTAACTTACGCAACGCTGTAGTGACGGATTGATTGATCACTTTAAAATACCCGCCCCCGGACAGCTTTTTAAACTTAACCAATGCAAAGTCCGGTTCAATACCCGTTGTGTCACAATCCATCACCAATCCTATTGTTCCTGTGGGCGCGATCACTGTTGCCTGTGCATTACGGAACCCATATTTTTCTCCCATTTGCAATGCTTCATCCCAAACATTACAGGCTGCTTTTAGCAGGTAACCCGGGCAATTTTCAGGTTCAATGCCGGCAGGCTTTATTTCTAATCCTTCATATGCATCCGCAGCATTATAAGCTGCATAACGATGATTTCGTATCACCCGCATGAAGTGCTCTCGATTCTTCTTAAATTCCTTAAAAGGCCCTAAGCTTGCGGCTAATTCTGCAGAAGTTCTGTAAGCAGTTCCGGTCATAATAGCGGTGAGGGACCCTGCAATTGATCTTGCTTTATCACTATCGTAAGGCAATCCTTCACACATTAATAAGCTGCCAAGACTTGCATATCCCAGTCCGATCGTCCTGTAATCATAAGAAAGCCTGGCAATTTCTTTTGACGGGAATTGTGCCATCAGCACCGAGATTTCCAGTACAACTGTCCATAAACGGCAGGTATGCTGGAATGCCTCAACATCAAATGTGATGTCAGGTGCCTGCCCCGAATTCCTCGGGGTTTCCACCTGACATTCATCCCAGAATTTCCTTAGATTAACAGAGGCAAGATTGCAGGCAGTATTATCCAAAAACATATATTCAGAACAAGGATTCGAAGCCCTGATCTTACCACCTTTCGCACAGGTATGCCACTGGTTAATAGTAGTATCAAACTGCACACCCGGATCAGCACATTTCCATGCCGCATAAGCTATTTGATCCCACAATGCTATTGAAGGAATTGTTTTGAGCGCTTTACCGGTAACACGAGAGAGAAGTTCCCAATCCTTGTTTTGTTTTACGGCTTTAAAGAATGAATTTGGGATACGAATAGAATTATTTGAGTTTTGTCCCGATACTGTTTGATATGTGACGCCTTCATAGTCAGAAGGATACCCTGCGGCAATTAAAGCAGCAACTTTCTTCTCTTCTTCTACCTTCCAGTTAATAAAATCCAGAATTTCAGGATGGTCAAGATCCAGGCACACCATTTTTGCTGCCCTGCGTGTGGTTCCGCCAGATTTGATAGCCCCTGCAGCCCTGTCACCGATTTTCAGGAAAGATATCAGTCCGGATGAATTTCCACCTCCTGACAGCTTTTCATTGGCTGCCCTGATGTTAGAATAATTAGTGCCAACGCCAGAACCATATTTAAAGATACGGGCTTCCCTGACCCATAGATCCATAATGCCCCCCGGGTTTACCAGGTCATCTTTTACAGACAAGATGAAGCAGGCGTGCGGCTGTGGGCGTTCATAAGCCGATGTTGATTTCTTTATTTCCTCTGTACCAGGATCCACATAGTAATGGCCCTGTGGCTTTCCTTTAATACCATAAGCGCTATGTAAACCTGTGTTAAACCATTGGGGTGAATTGGGTGCAGCATATTGTGCCAGTATTGTATATACTATTTCGTTATAAAAAATTTGGGCGTCTTCTTTGGAAGCAAAGTAGTTATATTTTTCTCCCCACTTTCGCCAGCAATCTGCCAAACGGTGTACGACTTGTTTAATAGATTTTTCACTATCACTTGTATATTTGGTGTTTTGGTGATTTAGTGACCCCGACTTTGTCGGGGCAGGTTTAGTGATTTGACTGCCACTGCTGCTTTTTTTAAGAGTTACCCCTGTTTTTCGGAAGTACTTTTGTGCCAGGATATCCGTAGCTATCTGTGACCACTCTTTTGGTACTTCAACATCATTCATTTCAAAAACAATATCACCTACTGGATTTCTGATCACAGACCGTCTTAGCTCATATTCAAATTGGTCATAAGGACTGACATCTGATTTTGTAAAATACCTTTTGAATTTAAGCCCGGTTGTTTTTTTGTTACCACGCATTTTTACAGGATTTTAGAGGTTTAATGTATGACGTAAGATGTATCGTAAATAAAGCGTACAAATATTATTTTTATTCAAACCCAGAAATATGATTTTTATCATATTTCTTTGTTTCAATTTTCTATACCCTTGTATCTCAATATTTTTACCCCGTGGGATTTCTTCTATCCAACAGGGTATGTTGAAATTTCCAGATGAATATTGAAACTTTATTATTAAACCTAAAAATCTAAATTAAAAAAAAACAACTTAAATTGTAATCATTATTAACATCATGCATCAAATTATCAGTTACT